>NZ_JAMPKB010000050.1:0-42873 GCF_039961925.1 Trichocoleus sp. DQ-U1
TATGAACTTCGGCTCAGTCAAAGGTAAGATGAGTAAAACTTATGACTGGCAGCTAGCAATCGTCTAATTTTAGACCCCATATTACCCCAGCGACGACTTTTGCAAGAGGTCTAATGGACTTCCAAACTGCGTTACAGATTGTGGCACGTCGGCACCAAAACAGTGTACGTCGCATCAACGAGAAAATCCCTCAAATGGAACGACGAGAAGCCTTATCAGAACAGGTGCGGAAAGAGCGGGAAGAACGCAAAGATTTATTGACCAATGGTTCTCGCTCTAGCACAGGTAAGAAGGGTTTTTGGCAAGGTATCGGTGACTGGTTCTCAGGCAAATAATTAAAGATGAAAGCTGATGCTTAATTTAAATAATCATCAGCCTCACCACGAGGCTGATTCCTTTCTTGATGAATCTCAAGTTGAAGAAAGTAAGGCAATCAAGTTTTATCGGTTCTCTGGGAACATCTCTGAGTTCGGTTTGTATTTTTCGGGCGGATTGACCCTAGCTCTACTCTGCCGATTAATTCCAGGAATGCTCATCACTTACGCTTTGTTATTAGCGTGTGCGACGGGTTATCTCGTTCTAACTGCCAAGGAAAATTCACAAATAAACGCCATTATTGGTTTGGCAATCACTGCTTCTTTAATCGGTAGCTTTTGGGATTTAATCATTAGCTTAATTTTGGTGGTTAATCCCCTGTGTTGGATAGGGATGATTTTGGCAGGATTCGCAGCCGGTTTATCGATATTTATCAGGAGGTCGGGGCAGTGAATCCAAAGCTAATTATGTTGTCTGCGATGGCATTGGGTGTCATTGGTTCGGCTTTCGGAGTGCAAGGAAGTTTCGACGGCAAGCTTTACTACTGCCTACCTGTAGAGAGTGGCTGCGAACAGCGCTCAATTCCCGACTGGATGCAACCTCCAACAGAAGCGCTAAACGTGCGACGAACCCCAGGAGCCGCGGGATGGAAACTGCTTGGCTCATTCGTGTCTCTCGCTGGCTTTGGAGTATCGATGACATTGGCGCGATCGCTCTCGGAAATGGAATCGAAAAAGCAGAAATATTCTCAAGTTTGGGAAGGAGTGAACCTCCAAAAACTTAAGTTAGAAGCACAAGCAGAGTTGGAAGCATTCAATCAGCAAGTGATGCTCCTTGCAGCGGAACAATCCTACTCTGTATTAGCACCGTACCAAGAGCCGCTGGAAGCTGAAGTTGTTTCCGAGGCTCAATCACCTGATACAAAAAATGCATCGGGCGAACCGTTATCGATTGAAAACAACAATCCACAAACTGTAGAACCCAGCACACCTAGCAGTCCTCCCTCAGAAGGTTTATCAGGCACAGTCCTAAACAAAGACTCAGAAACAATCGGCATGGCAATCCTGGATGGATTGGTGGGTTCTCGTCGCTCTACCTTACTTGTTGGCAGCACTGGCGCCGGTAAATCTGTCACCGAGGCATATCTTCTCTCTAAGTTTCAACAGCGTTACCCGAATGCAGAAATTTGGGCGATCGCTCAAAAGAATGATTCCTTCGGTGGTTTGGATAAAAAAGGACGAGTGATTTTATTCGATGCACTTGACCCATCAGAAGCCTTGAGAGGGATTGACCACATCCACGGCATTTACGATAAACGCCGCAGGTTGCCCGAAAGCGCCCGAACCGACCTCAACCCAGTGCGATTAATTCTCGCTGACTGGCTGAGTATCAATCAGGCACTAGAAGAGTTAAAGAACGAAGAACCCGTTAAAAGCTCTAAATATCTCACCAAGCTGGCAGACATCATTTACAACGGACGTGAGCTGAATGTCTGTCTGGTTGTGGACTTACAGAGCTTTAACTTAGCTGCCATTGGAATGAAAGCAGACCGGAACAGTCGCAAAAACTTTAATCTCGTTGGATTGGGAAACTACTCAGTCGATGAGTTTGGCAGCATTAACGAATCCTACGGCGTGTTGTCCAACATGATTGGGAATAAAGATATGGTTGCCGACGAGGATGAACGGTCAGTGCTGCTAGCAACATTCAAAGAACTCAAGCCAATATCCAAGGATAATCAGCGCCCAATTATCTTCACCACATTAGAGCCGAGTCGGGTCGCTTTACTTCCCGATTTGAGGCACTACAAGCCTGGTCAATCGGTACGGATGAAACTGGAAGGATATACCCCTGAATACCTGAATCGAATTCTGAGTCTTGAGTTTGACATTGATACTCCAGCACCACCAGAAGTACCTGGTGAGACGGCAGAAGTCATTCACGACAATGCTCAAGCCAAAGAAGTTTTGAGAAGTTGGTTTGCAGGTAAAGGATGGGTGAAAATTAATCGCGCTCGGACAATGTGTAAGTCGCTTCTAAAGCTAACGAAAGATTCAGATGAAGTCCGTTCGCTCATCAATGAACTCGTTCAAGAAGAACTGGTAATCGTCAATGAAACTGACGAATTTAATGTGGATGTGACCTCGTGACCAGGCGTGAGAAATCCGGTCAAAATCTCTAAATTCGTGATTGGGTCACGAATGGTCACGAGCGGTCACACCCTTATCCAGTGGGGGTCACAGGGTTTACACACTTCGGTGACGCTCGTGACCCGTGACTAGATGGTGACTAATTCCAATTGGTGATTGCTCACGTTGCTACCACTGATAATTGCCTGAATCTGCACTTGTGTTTGAGAGCTGAATCTCCGTCCCAATTGGGACGGAAAAATTTAAAGTATCCCGCTTGTGTAAGCAGCTAGGTAACGCAGTTACTAAAGTCTTTCCCCTCATTTCACAAATAACGAGTCAGCTCACTCACGATATATAGGAGGTGTTCAATGACTCCCAAACCTTTAACTGAGCGTCAACGTCAACTCATCCAAAATTACGCTTACTGCCAGTTACAGATGACCCCTCAGCAGTTCCGTAGTAAGTGGGCATTAACCTATGAAGAAGTTTCTCTAATCTGCGCTCGCTCTCCAGGAACAGTCAATTCTTGGTTCTCTCCTCAGAAAAAACATCGTCCCACTAGAAATGATATGCGTCACCTTGCTTTAGTTAATTTTCTCTTAGAGAACTACGAGTCAATTCCAGAAGACATCATAAATCTACTCTGTCCACCCTATTTAGATTAAGAGTCATCCTCGGTCAACAGTCAATGTCAAATCGGTATTTTTTGACTTAAGGCTTTCTATTATTTTTTAAAAGTTAGCAGATTGTTGGGAGTCTTCGACTCAGATTTTCTGCGCTCTTTTACTGGAGGAATCCTAATGAGTTTAACTTCATTCGTCAATGAAAAGGATGTTCGCGAACGCTTTAACGCAGAATTCCTTAAACCAGTCTTGATAAAAAATCAGGCGCTACTCGTTCCCCCTCTCACTCAAAATTCTCGGATAATGGGAACTGCTTTTGATTATCTGATGCGCTTTCATTTGAAGAGACTGAATCCACAAGCGGTTGAGCTTCCCTGGATAGCCGAAAATGCTTGGTACATTCTGGATAGCAGAGGTTTAGATGAATTGTGCCAGCAAGCATCTGGGATTCTGACTCAAGCAAAAGAACGTTATGCAGAGTTTCTCTCAACCCAGACTTTGACTGATGAACTTCTTGCCTCTACCTTACTACTGGCTAAACTAGATGGCTTTTATCGTGCCCTAAGAATGGATGAGAATCTTCTACAGGTTAATGAAGAAGACGTTCGGGATTTAAGAGCTTTAATCAGTGCCGTGGATTTCAGTTTATTTCAGACTTCAGGGACTGTTATCTTAAATCCACAATTCAAAAGCTCCTCTTTAGTGAAGGGTGCAGATGCAGATTTAATCCTTGATGATTTACTCGTCGATATCAAAACGGTGAGGGAACTGGATTTGCAGAGAAGGGACTTTAATCAACTGGTTGGATACTATGTGTTGAGCCGGATTGACGCTCTAAAAGGCGTACCGCTTCCCTACGATATCAAACGCTTAGGCATCTACTTCTCCCGCCACGCTTATCTTTTTACCTTCAATGTTGAAGAAGCTATTGATGAGGAAAAATTCCCTGAGTTCTTAGAATGGTTTCAAGTGAGAGCAGGAAGGAGCTTTTAAATCGGAATTTATCAATGGTTGACGCGATTGGGTCAGTCCATCTTTATGCCGATCCCCCAATGTAAATGAAGCCCCGCAATGTACCGGGGCTTTTTTCTGGGAGGGGCAATTGCCCTCAAAAAAAGATAATAGAGGATTGATAATTACAGCTCTACGGCAACTAATCGATCTAACCAGAAATGAACTAGCAGGATAGGGGTTTTACTAGCACCCCAAGGCTGAAGGCTTGGACATGAAACAATTACAGCAGCAGATTGAGGGGTGGAAAGCGTTGCTAGAGAAGTTGAGAGGGAATAAATAAGCGATCGCCTAATTACTGCGGGAATTAGGTGAGCGCGGTTAGGATTTGTTGGAGAGGTATTTTCTAGAAAGAGAGGCTAATAACTCTTGGAATAGAGATGGCTAAATAAGTTTGAGCCTTCACCAGTATCACTTACCAAGATGAAAAGTTTGTCAGTCTCAATCGTTCACTGTACAGACCAAGATTTTCTTGAAGCTTTTCGAGCAGATCTAGCTGACGCTACTGAGCAAGTAACAATTCTGTCCCCTTTTCTCTCTCAGAACAGAGCTATCCATTACTATTCAGTTTTGCGATCGCTAACCTTAAGACAGGTCTTGATTGATGTTTACACGAAACCAAAGCCTGAGCAGCCTCAACGCCTACGCGAACACTTTGACGGAGTTGAACGTAGATTAAAAGAGACTGGCGTGGGCTTTCATGTACGATCTGGTATGCACGAAAAAGTTGGTGTTCTCGACAACAAAATTCTTTGGCACGGTAGCCTGAACATTCTGTCCCATAACAATACGCGAGAATCTATGCTCCGGTTTGAGTCTCCTGAACTTGTCCGAGAGGTTTTGATTGATTTGGGACTTGCGACTGATGCTGTTGAGAGTGAAACCAACGAGTTTAATCAGGCGGATAGAAGCATTTCGACAGACTTGGAGTTCTACGAAAACACTCCCGGTTGTCCCCAATGTCAACAACCAATGCTCTTATACTCAGATGCAGGGTTGTGGATTTGTAAACATAGTCCTACCTGTTCTGGAACGTTACCGTTGAGTGGCACAATTTCTAAATTTCAGAGTGTCGAAAACATTAGAACTGTTCAGCGCTTAGAACTACCCTGTCCATTGTGCAAAGCCCCTTTGGAAATCAGCCAAGGTTATTTGACGCGCGTTGCCTGTTTATCCCCTGATTGTGGGTTCGCTCTAGATTCGCGTTTGGCAAATAGTCTTCTTAGGGTGCTTCGTCGGAGAGTAACAACATGAGTCTTCCATTTGAAGTTGAAAGTAAAGTCCGCTGCCGGAATCAAGTCTGGGAAGTCCTTAAGATTACTGATAATCAGGATGGTTCCTGGACGATTCGACTGTTGCCAGAAGACGGCGGCAAGCCTCTAAACTTCCTTTATCCTCATACACCAATTGAGCTGATTCGCTCCAGTCTCGATCAGTTACAAGAAGGGCGGATCGATCATATCGATCACTACCGTCTGTTCACCAGCGCGACGCGCCTATCTCTTGTCTATGAGTATGACAAACTTTTGAGCATCAGTAACTCAAAAATGGTGCCAGAACCTTACCAACTCTTGGCAGTTAAGAAAGTGATGGAGTCACTACGCCAACGGTTTTTAATTGCTGATGATGTTGGTTTGGGAAAAACGATTGAAGCTGGATTAATTATGCAAGAGCTAACTGCACGGGCTAGAGGAACTCGTGTCCTAATTGTTGTGCCAGCTTCTCTACAAGACCAATGGAAAAAGGAAATGCGGCGGCATTTTCATCGCACATTCTATATCTATAACCGTCATAAAATTGAAGGAATTCAGGAATTAGTCGATGAAAATCTGAACCCTTGGTTAGCCAAAAATTCGATTATTACCTCGATTGATTGGGTAAAACCTCTGTATGAAGGAAGTGGTATTTCTCGACGCAATATCAACCCAGTTTTTGACCAAATCGTGAAGGTGGAGAAACCTTGGGATTTAATAATTATTGATGAAGCGCACTATGTATCAACGGATTCCAATCGAGCTGACTTGGCTAAAGCCTTGCAAGAGCGGTGTGACAGTCTCTTGCTAACTACAGCTACTCCTCATTCGGGTAATCCAGAACATTTTTTCAACCTCCTGAATCTAATTGACCCCTTCATGTTTGCTGATTCGGAAGACCTTGATCGCACTGATGCTCGCGAACGTATAGATAAGGTAATGATTCGCAGAGGAAAAGAAACTATCTTTGAACTCAATGAAGCGGGAGAACTGGTCAAAAAGTTTAAAGACCGTGAGCCACATCCCATAGAAATCCCTTTTTCTAAGGAGGAGCGAGAGCTATACGAAGCTGTTTCTGAATATACGGCAACGGGATGGGCAACCCTAAGCCGGAAGCGCAAGCTCTCATCTGCCGAGAAAAACGTTGGTAAATTCTTACTTACCTTGGTACAAAAGCGTATGGTATCTAGTCTCTATGCGTTACGAGCTACCTTAAAACGACGGATTGATAGCATTGTTGAAGACCGAACAGCTAACAAGATACAAGGGGTAGATACTAAGCAAATCAAGCAGCTATTGAAAGATTACAACAAAAACGAGTTCATGGATGATGAAGACCAAGAGCTGGTTGAACGCTATCTTGAAACTAGAAGAATTCAGGCGATGTATGCCGAGAGAACAAATGAGAATAAAACTCTCCGTGAACTGTTAGACAAAGCTGATGAGTTAATCAAAACCGAACAAGATAGTAAGGTGCAATGGCTAACTGACTTCCTCAAGAAGTTGTTCGCTTATGACTCGAATGAGAAGGTAATTATTTTTACTGAATACCGTGACACTCTAGACTACTTGAAATCAAAATTGGAAAAGGAATGGTTTCTGGGAAGCGGTAGCATTGTTACCATTCACGGACGTATGCCCTTGGGTGATAATGAGGCGGAAATTGGCTCAAAGATTTATGCAGAACGGCGGTTTAATGAAGCAGATACCCGAATTTTGTTGGCGACTGATGCCGCTTCTGAAGGTTTAAACCTCCAGAGGTATTGTCATATTTTGATAAATTACGAACTCCCTTGGAATCCTAACCGTTTAGAGCAGCGGATTGGTCGGATTCACCGCTACGGTCAGCGGCGCAAGCCACAAATTTATAATCTGATGATTGAGGATTCCAAAGAAGCTGAGATTTTTAAACGGCTCCAAGAGAAAATTGAGATTATTCGCACGCAACTCGGCAGTATGGCTGAGGTGCTAGGAGTTTTAGAGAGAGTTTCCCTTGATGAGCTGATTCTAAAGGTTTTGGATCAGTCGGTTGATGTTACAGAGGCTGGGGTGATCGCTGATAAAGAACTCAAGCGTATGGAACAAATAGCTGCCGAGCTAAAAGAGATGCAGTTTCTCTCTGGTTGCCGTCAGTTTACCAAAGAAGATATCGAGTCTGCTGATGTAGCGATCGCAGACTCCCAAAAAGCGATTCCCCAGCACACTGATGTCCAAGCCTTTGTCGAGACGTTCCTGCGCGTTTATGGCGATTCAGGACGCAACGATCAAGATGGACGCAAGCTTCACCCAACTAAGCACAAGGGAGTATATCGGCTCTTGGTGCCTTCAGTTATCCAGGATGACAAACTGCCTAAGTATTATAGCCGCGTGACTTTTGATCGCAGTATTGCCACAAAAGATTGGTCGCGTCAGGACGAACCAGAGTTTATTGCCTTTGGACACCCTTTGCTGGAACGCATGGTTCATTACTGCCGAGTCACTAAAGCCGCAGAGTTGGGAGGTAAGTTATCATGCTTGGTTGCCGATTATATGGGTTTGCCAGGAGTGATTTTCAATTTCCGGCTCCGGTTTGAAGACCAGGTAGGGCGCGTAATCCGGGAGGAATTAGAGCCTGTATTCGTCGATCAGGAGGGTGCTATCCAACCGGAACTAGGGCGTAAGCTTTTCTTAGCGCCAAGTGTTCCTCAGACCGAACCCAACCACGATACTTTGGCAGTCGTGAGGCAGAAGATTAACCAACTGCAACAGGCGGCTGGCAATTACATTCGCTCCCAGTACCAAGACTATTATCAGCGAGTGGAAGACAGGCGAAACCAGGATATCGCTGTCTTAATCGAGGATTTGGAGCGGTTTGACTGGGGCATGAGAGAACATTTGCAAAATCGACGGAGTGAACTTGACGGCGGACAACAGTGGCTGTTTGAGGAGTTGGAAGACTCAACTGTCAAGGGACAGCGAACTAGGATTGAAAACCAACTCAAGATACACCAGCATCGGATGCAAGAGCGTCAGTCTGAAATAGAGAAAATGCGCGTGGGAGCCTTTCCAGCACCGGAGTTATTGAATATGGTTATAGTTACACCAGCATGAGGGAAAGCTGATGAGTAATCGTGTGGAAAGACTAACCCAGTTGCGCCGTCATGAGCAGGATAGCAAAGGCTATGCCCCCTCTAGTCGCTGGTACACAAAGCTAAGTTATGCCCTCAAATTTCTGGAACGGGCAGAGACGGAGACTGACCACATTAACCGCTTTCGGGAAGCCTGGTTTGCCATCTATAACCTCTCCATGATGATTCAAATTCCTGGTGAGGAGGAAAATAAAACCCTTATAAAACTTAGTAAGGAGTTAGAAACAGCCCCGGCTATCAGATCCCTTTCACAGGATTTCCCAACTTCCTTTTTAGAACTGCTGTTAACGGCTAAAAAACAGCTTCTCTGGGACGCTCAACGCAATCAGTGGCGGGAATCAAAACAATGTGTAGAAAGCTGGTTGCAAAAGCGCCAGAAGTCTCAAGAGTTATCCCCTGAAAAAGCCTGCACCTATGTCTTTCTGATTTTGCGAGATTTACGCAACACCGTAAGCCATTTCGATTCCAATCCTAGTAGTTCAGCGACAAAGAAGGCTCTGAATGCAGCGGCTGATCAGTTTATCCCTCTAGCAGCAGCGGCAATTGAAACCATCATTGAGCGTCCAATTAAAGGAACAACTGGGCGGACGATCGCTTACCATTCCTTTCTTTACCCCTTCCTGAAAAACTCGGATAGCTTCTTTTCCGACTATTATCTGGAGCGCTTATTTCCTGAAGAAGAGTTGGCAGATTTTGCTGAAGCAGAAGTCAAGGAACAACTCAGAGGTATTGCTAGGGAATGGCGATCGCGCCAAAGCACTCTGAGAACTGCTAACGAGAATACAACGCGGCAGTTATGGTATGAGTCGGTCTTGTTTCCTGCTCTAGGAACAACTGTCCATCAGGGAGTAACACTGGTAGCAGAGGATGGGGTATTTGACCCCACCTATGTTCTAGTGCGGACAGACTCAGGCGGAACCCCCCAGGCAGAATATCAAGGCAAAGATGCCAAAGGCAACCTGGCTTGCTTATTTTGGGTTTTGCCGTGGCTCACAAGTTTGGATGCGATATCCACCAATCCAGAGTTTGAGTCTCTGCCAGTGATGGAAGTTGCTCACCGCGCTTTAACTGCCTCTGACGTGCCTTGGGCAATTTTAACCAATGGGCAACAACTGCGTCTGTTGAGCCGGAGAACTGCCCACAAGCCTCGCTGTTTTTTGGAAATTGATTTGGCAGCAGTCATCGATCGCCGAGGCGATACAGAAGCGCTGTTATCATTCCGCTATCTCTTAGGTTTATTCGCTGGGGCTTCTTTCATCGAAGAAGATGAGCAGGGGCGGACTCGCTTAGACCGAGTTGTAGCCGGAAGCGATCGCCACGGTCAAGAGATTAGTGACGAACTGAAACAAAACGTCTTCGGTGCCTTGGAGGAAATTGGTGATGGGTTCTTAGATTATCTTCGCAATCATTCAGAGGAACTCGAAGCATGGCGACAGAAGAAACACTCAGCTGTAGCAGTAGCAGCCTTTCTTAATTCTGAGCAGTTACTGACGGATATTTATCAGGAATCCCTCAGTTTAATGTATCGGCTGCTGTTTTTGTTCTATGCAGAAAGTCGTAACTTGCTGCCGATAGAAAATGAGATTTACCGGGATTCTTACAGCCTGGAATCGATTCGTGATGACATTATTTCAGTGTTGGATGACCCCGATCCTACCAAGTTTTACGGTAAGGGAGATACTCAACTTTGGCAGCGGTTGCAGGAACTGTTTGGCTTAGTCAATCAGGGAGGATTGGGAACCCTTATCCCAGCTTACAACGGTGGTTTATTTGACCCAGAACTTCATCAGTTTCTCGAACAGTTTCAGGTTGGAGACTATCACCTATCACGGGCGATTGATTTGTTAAGTCGTACCCGCCCAAGTCCGAATCGACCACGGGGAGGGCGCATAAAAGTAACGTACCGCGACCTTGATATTCGGCATTTGGGCAGCATTTATGAGGGGATTTTAGAGTATTCCGCTCACATTGCCGACCAAGAATTAGTGGTAATGAAACGGGGGTCAAACGGCAAAAATTATGACGAGTATGTGTCTGTCTCGGAGTTGAAAGCAGAGGAGAGACAGCAGTTACAAGCTTATCGGGAAGCGACAGAAGAGAACCCAGAAAATCCTAAGTTACCAAAACGGTGCAAGGTGGTAGGGGTGAAGCCTCAAGGTTCCTATTTCCTGGTCTATGGCAGTCGAGAGTCGAAGCGCAAGTCTAGCGGTTCTTATTACACTCCGGATTACATTGTCCAGTACATCGTTGAGAATACCTTGGGTTCACTGGTGGCGGGTAAGAACCGGGAAGGCGAATTACAGAATGTGCCACTAACTGCGGATGAAATTCTGGGATTGAAGGTACTTGACCCTGCGATGGGTTCGGGGCATTTCCTAGTGGCAGCAACAGAGTTTTTGGCGCGTGCTTATGGGGAGGCGCTGATTAAAAAACCAAATAATAACGAGGCAATGAGTGATGAAGAGTTTGTCCGATATAAGCGGATAGTGGCGGAACGCTGCATCTATGGGGTGGATTTGAATCCGATGGCAGTAGAGTTGGCGAAGCTGTCGATGTGGTTATTCACGATGGATAGAAATTGTCCGCTGTCGTTCCTCAATCACCATTTAAAGTGTGGAAATTCGTTGATTGGTGCTTGGATTGATGATTTAGCAGAATTACCGGAGCCTGTCCGCCAGGGGAAGCCAAAGAAGCGCCAGAAGTCACCTGGACAGTTGAATATGTTTAAGGAGCAGTTTAAGGCGCAGGTTCCGGGAATGGTAAAGGATTTGTTTAGAATTATGGACCAAGAAACGCTGACTTATCAAGATGTTCAGGATAAAAAAGTGTTGGCTCAGGCAATTGAAGAGAAGAAGCGTCCGTTTAAAAGTTTTGCGGATATGTGGGTAGGAACGTTTTTCGGGGAACAAGCAAGGGATTATTATGCATTGTTAACGAATGTTGATCTGGCAAAAAATCATCAATCTCCGGCTGCTCAAGATAATAATTTTTTTAATTGGGAGCTGGAATTTCCAGAAGTATGGTTTGAAGAAAGTGGTCAACTAAGAAATTTCCCTGGTTTTGATTGTATTTGCCAGAATCCTCCTTGGGGTGCGACTTTCAATAATTTAGCGAAAGTTTTTTTACTGAATTGTTTTAAGGAGATTATTGTCAGAATACCTAACTCATTCATGTATTTTGTTTTGCAAGCAACTAGACTTCTATCTAAAAACAGTTATCTTGGATTTGTTTTACCAGATACATTGTTGTCACAACCCGAAACAGAAAGGGTTCGTGATTGTCTAAGCGAAGAGTTTAATTTAGAACGTGTTGTTAATCTAGGAAGTGGAGTTTTTGTTCAACCGGACGGTTCTGAACCGACAGCGCCAGCTTGTATAGTTTCTGTGTCTAGACCTTTAAAAGAAACAAAAGTTGGCATTTTAGATATTTCCCAAGTCAATAAAGATGAAAAACCGGCTTTCCTGAACTCAAAAAATCTGGAGTCTATTCCTAAATCAGCTTACTTAAGCCTACCTGGTAAGAGATTTTTGGCTACCGACTGTCTAGAGGAAAAATTGGTTATAGCATCAAAGTGTTATGGCAAAGGTCGCTTACTACTTGAAGATATAAAAGAAGATTTGTCTCAAGGAATCACAACGGGCGGTGATTACGCATTTGTTATAAATATCATTAATAACCAAATTAAAATTGAAGAAAAAGTTATAAAAAAAACCTTGACAGGTTCTTACTTAAAACCTTATTTGATACAGGATTGTCCTCTAAAAGTCATTTATACAAACGCTAACTTTAAACCAGAATTATTTCCACAAGCTACGAAACATCTCATGAAATTTCGCCCTCAATTAGAAAATAAAGTGGAAACACGTCAGGGAATTCGCCCTTGGTATCGTCTTCATAGAGCTAGAGATGAGGAAAAACTTTCATTTCCAAAGATTTTGATTAGGCAGACAGCAGATCGGTTAGTTGCTGCTCTTGACAGAGAGGGTTTATATGTTCTAGATAGCCTATATTTTATAACGCTAAAAAACGCCGGAATAAGCAGTATATATACTCTAGAAATTCTAGAAGCATTATTGAATAGTAGTGTCTGGAATTTCTTGTATATGTTAATAACGCAGGAGAAAGGGCGAGTTTTTTCACAAGTTAAAGCTGAAAATGTTAAGTGTCTCCCAATTCCCAAACCTGACGAATTAGAGGATCTAAAAGATGCCTTACAACAGAAACCTATAAAAATATCCACTTCTTGGCAAAATGATATAGATTTTTATGTAAGCTTAGCTTTTGGTCTTACTCTTTCAGATCATACTTATATTAGACAGATATTAGGTCGTGCATAATTGATAATAAATATTCACTTAAGGTAATACGAACCTGAGTTTCATCCCTATTCGCAGGAATGTAGTTATCTTACCTATAGATGCAACATTACAAACATTCCAATTAATTAGGGCTTCATATTCCTGCATTTACAAAACGAAGCCATCTAGCAGACTCTGCACTCCATCTACATTGATCTGCCACATAATAGGATTGGTTTTCTTTAAGCGGTTATCCGGTACAGTTAACAGCGCCAATACTCATTTAAACTCCTCAATACGCTCTTTAGTTACTTGCTACTCTAAATTATTTTAAATTATTGTTTTTATCTCATTAAATTTATAGCAATTTTTCTCTTTGGGCTTGGTCTTTTATCAAGCTAAAAGAGTCTTCAAAAGTTAATTCTGTGCCATCAGCTATCAACTCAGATGGAATTGGACTTGTCATATAAAACCTATATCACCTCTAACTGTGGATGAGCTATCAAGAAGGAACCCTAGAATCCTGAAGCCATCAAGCGGGTAACAGAGCCATAATAGAGCTTAGTGACTTTGGGCTTTAAGCAATTATACAATTCTCATGCAACCCATTGAAATCGTTGAACGGGTAAAATCCACCTACAAAAATTACATCAAAACGTCCTTCCCCATAATCAACGATGGGTTGCGCCAGCAGATGCACTCCCAGATTGACCAGGCGAACCTCCTCTGGCGGGGACCGTTCCTGTCTCTCCAGTGTCCCTATCAGCGTGGGGAACAAACCCTGGCACAGCAACAACAGACTCTGGGACTGCATCCCAAACTGCTAACAGCAGGGGCGTATATAGATGATAAAGGCGAACAACATCTGCCCTTCGGTCAGTGGCGACTCTACAGCCACCAACAAACCGCGCTCGAACAAATCCTGGCAGATGAGAACACGATTATTTCCAGCGGTACGGGTTCTGGTAAAACCGAATCTTTCTTTCTCCCCATCCTCAATCATTGTCTTCAGAATCCCCGACCCGGAATCAAAGCCCTGATTCTGTATCCGATGAATGCCTTAGCGAACGATCAATTTGATCGCTTTGCCAGGTATCTCGCAGGCACTGGCGTTACCTTCGCCCGTTACACAGGGGATACCCCTGAAGATGAAAACGATAAAGACAAAGACCCCCGCCCAGAAGGACTGTGCGAAGAAGCCATCTGGTATCGCCGCGACATCCGCGACCCGCAAAAACGCCCCAACATCCTGATGACTAACTACTCCATGTTGGAGTATCTCCTCCTGCGGAGACTGGATCGGGTACTCTTCGATGGGCAGTTGCAGTTTATCGTGCTGGATGAAGTCCACACCTACCACGGCGCACGGGGTATTGAAGTCGCTTGCCTTATCCGTCGCCTCAAGGAACACGTTGGCAAACTAGAGGGAAGTCTCACCTGCATCGGCACCAGTGCCACCGTCAAAGGGGATGACACCGCACCCGTAGCGCAATTTGCCTCCGAACTCTTTGGCGAAACCTTCAAACTCGAATGCGTTCGCACCGAACATTATCTCCCACTCCAGACGCAGCAACACCCTTACCTCCCTCCCACTCCAACTATTGAAGAGACAGACCTGCAAAAGCTGCGAGACCTTTCCAACCTGGATTTAGTCTATGACTTTTGTATCGACCACATCGCACCCGAAAAGTTAGTCGTCGAGGCGATGGATGCCGTAACTGCGATCGCAATCCAAAAGGAGGCAGCAGCAGAGTTTTTAGGACGGGTGCTTTCTGATAACGCTCTATTTCGCGCCATTGAAGAGGTACTGACACAACCCTGTTCTCTGGAAGAAGTCACTGCCTTCTTCCAGACTGGGATATCTCCCCAAGCAGCTCGGCAAGGTGAACGAGTAACCTTGGCTAACCAGCAAGGACTCAGGGCTGGTGCTGATGAAATTTATCTGCAACGTGAAGTAGAAGCTTACCTGCTGTTGGGGGCAAAAGCCAAGGTAGACGGTCAACCCCTAATTCGCCCTAAAGTCCATATATTCTGGCGGGGTCTACAGGGATTCTATCGCTGTACTAACGAACACTGCGGTACTCTCTATACCGAATACGTCGATACCTGTGAAATCTGCTATTCCCACTGCTTGCCTGTAGAGGCTTGCCGAAACTGCGGACAGGACTTTTATCGAGCTTATCCCAATAGCTTGGATGTAGATTTAGAGTCCTTTGTCACCAAGAAGACAACGAAGCGGAAAAAGGGCGGCAACTTACCCGCTCCCTTTACTCTGATAGATGAAGCGATTGGCGACGTTCTGCCCATTCACTTCACCTATGAACTCTACGATAATACGGAAACTAGCGAAGAAGAAGCCGATCCAGATAGCGACGAGGCTCAAGCTCAGACGGCTCCGGCTCGCTACTGTGCTGCTTGCGGCAAACTTTATCTAGATGGCTCTTCTGCCTGCAATTGTTCTGAGCGCCACACCGTTCGAGAGGATGCCCGCCGACTCTTCACCCCCAAGACTTACATCGGCAATATCTACAAATGTCCTGCCTGTGAAGGCGTCTATGGGGGAGGCTATGAAGTCGTGACTCCCTTGCGGTCTGCGACAATGGTCAGCATCAACATTCTGGTGGAGGCTATTTTCCAGCACCTCGCTCCAGAGCAGCGGCGGCTGCTAATCTTCTGTGATAACCGTCAGGATACAGCATTTCAAGCCGCCTATCTCAACAACAAGCACGGTCAGTTCATTGGTCGCCAGCTCATCTATCAGGTATTGCAAGACCATCACCAATCTGAAGGCGGCTCTCCTGTGAGTTTTGATCGGCTGCAAAAGCTGTTGTATCAACAACGCGATCACCACGCCATTTACTCTCCCAAATCCGTGCGGGATGCCAACGGTCGGCTCACTACAGAAATCCGCAAACCCCAAAACCCGGACGAAGTGGCGCAGGAGTACGTTGACATTCAGTTGTCTCTCGTGGGGGAAATTGCCAAGCCCGGTTCCCGCCGCATTAGCTTAGAAGGACTAGGTTTGCTGGCGATCGAATACTTTAATGGAGAAGAACCCCTGAGGGAAGTAGCCCGTCGTGCTGTAAAACTTCAGAGCGACTGGAACCTATCAGAGGAAGAAGTATTTCACATCTTGGCAACTCTACTGGATGAGATGCGTTTGAAACGGGCGTTGTCTCACCCCATGTTGCTCAAACCCCTAAGTAACAAAGACAGTGTATTTGGTCGTGCCAATCTTCCCGTTGGCTTCAAAAACCGGAAGCTGAACACACAAGGGCAACCTTACCGCACCTACGGCTTCTTTTCTGTTGCAGGTGGCGAAACCGCACTCTCGAACTTCTTAGGCAAACTCTTCGGCAAAGAGCAAGGGATTTCGGCTCTAACAGACTTTATCGACTTTTTGGTTAGAGAGGGGTTCTTGCTTGAGAAGGAAATCGGCAATGAGAAAGCCTCCCAAGAAGTCTGGATGGTCAATCACAACCGCATCATGCTCACCATCCCACAAACTTTATACCAATGCAACCGCTGTCGCAGCGTTACTACCCACAATGTCCGGGGAGTCTGTTCCCGCTGGCGCTGTGAGGGACGCTTAGAACCCTACAATGCGGCTCCCAACCAGAACTACTACGTCGATACTTACACTCATCGGAAACCCTTCCGGATGATTTCCAACGAACATTCTGCCCAGCTCTCTGGCACTCGGCGGATGCAAATTGAGCGGGACTTTAAACAGGGACTTTCAGATGTGCTGGTTTGCACGCCCACAATGGAGATGGGCGTGGATATTGGCGACCTCCCCAGTGTCTTCATGCGTAACGTACCGCCTGGACCGGCTAACTACGCCCAGCGGAGCGGACGCGCAGGACGAAAAGAGAGAATTGCGCTAATTAATGTCTTTGCCTTAGCCAGAGCGCACGATACCTACTTCTTTGACCGCCCTTCCGATATGATTTCAGGGGAAATTGAACCTCCTGACTTTTCTATAGAAAATGAGCGAATTATCCGCCGCCAAATTAACTCGTTGATACTTGAAAAGCTAGACTTCCAATTCTCGCAAAATTTGGGCGATCATGTCCCAGAAGGAGAAGAAGATTTTGCCTTTCCTGAACTTGAAACTGAAGTGCAACATTGCCGGAATACCATTGTTGTAGCTGTCTTTAAGGCATTTAATAAAGATAAGCAAGATGCCGAAAAACGTGAAGCCCTGGCTTGGTTAAACCAGTCTGAAGTAGAGCGAATAGTTGATAAATTTTATGTCGATTTACTTAAAGCGTTTGAGCCTTGGTTGACAGAGCGCGAAGCCCTTCTTGAAGAAATTTTTAATATCAGTGTGGAGAAGGCGAAAGTAGGTCGCAAGAATCCTAAGAAAGCCGCTGAGTTTACGGAGCGAGAAACCTTGCTTTATCAGTTAGTGGAGCAAACTGATAAAAAGTACCCGCTCTCTTACTTATCAGACCAAAGCTTTCTGCCTTCCTATGCATTCCCCTCGGATGCTGCCCGCTTAATTGCTAAGGATGAAGTGAAGCGTCCGATTCTCCGAGGAATGGGGATGGCTTTACGTGAATATGCTCCTGCCAACACAATCTACATGGACGGACGGAAGTATCAGGTGATTGGCTTAGACTTCCATCGTTCTCCCATACCAGACCTTAACCAGGAATATAAAACTTGTGAGGTTTGTGATTATGTCACTCTTGAGCAAGCGAAAACTCACTGCCCTTACTGCCAGCAAGAACTGAACCCCCAAACGCACTCAATTTTGTTAAATGCTACCTCTTTTGTGGCAGAACGCGCTGAGGCAATTGGCTCGGATGAAGAATACCGTCAGCGGGCTTTTTACGGAGGAAACACCTACTTACTTCAGGCAGCCGGGGAAAGCGATCGCTGCAATATAGACGGAGTTCTTTGTGAGTACTACCGACGTGGTGAAATCTTGACGCTCAACACAGGGTTAGTTGAGGAAAAAGGCAAAGGCTTCGTTCTGTGCCGCACCTGCGGTCACTGGCACGCTCCCACTAGCAAGTCCTCTTTTGAAGAACACAAGCTGCTGCACAATCGAAAGCAGTCCTGTGGCGGCAATTCTGGGCAATATCATCTGGGCTACAAATTTCCAACAGATGTGTTAATTTTGCGCTTCCAAGGAGTTCCTGAACGAACGGAAGAATTTTACGCCAGTCTGAAGGCAGCGGTGATTGAAGCGGCGAACTCAGTAGTTCGTGCCGAAACGGGTGAAATCGGTGGTTTTACACGCACTATTAAGGATAAGGGAGAAGAGCGTTGTGAGTTGATTTTGTACGACAGGGTTTCTGGAGGTGCTGGCTATGTTCGCAAAGTGGCGGCAAATCTAGAAGATGTCATCGCCGCTGCTAGAGCTATCCTCGACGGTTGCCAGTGCGAGAAATCCTGCTACAAGTGCCTGCGTTCCTACGAAAATCAATTTGAGCATCGATTACTGAATAAGCAATTGATTCGGTCTTACCTTGACTACCTGCTAGTTCTCAACAGCCCAGAAGAAAAAGCTCGGTTAGCAGAGTACGGAGAGGGAAGCCAACGTTTTAGTGGCAGTCATTCATCAGCTTGGCTACAACGGAGAATCAGAACTTTAGGGGGTTCACTTATCCTAATTTGCTCCGCCATTGATAACAGTGAAATTTCTCAAGCTAACCCTTGGGTGCAGTTTCTGGTTGACTACGCCAAAGATAATCCAGCAGTTCAGATTGAACTGGGATTGACTCAACTGCCAAGTCTTACCGAAATCCACGAGAAGAACTTCCTGGCCGTGAAAGCACTTCTCGATCTGATGGAAGCAGGTATTCAATTATTCCATATCCAAAAAGCCAATCTTGACGGTTGGCAGATGGTATTTGGCATCAATGGAAAAGAAAATTTAGCAGTCGCCACTCTTGATGAGCTGCCCTCCTTGTCGGCTCAATTCGATAGTCAACCTATTGCTTACAACTTCAATGCAGCTATTTGCCAGGAAACAATTAATAAACTTCGTTCCTTTATCGAGAAAGGCAAGTCCATCACCCCAGCGTATTTGAAGGTTCCAAGCAAGGAATCATTCCAACTCAAGGCAATTAAGGATGGCGAACAAGGCATAACCTACGAAGGGCTATTTGGTAAGTACTTAGCAGAAGCTCAATGGATTCGCATTGTCGATCCTTACGTGCGGACTGAACACCAAATACAAAATCTTGAAGACTTAATAAGCCAAGTTAGTGCTGCACCAGGATGCTGCTTAGAATTAGTAACAATGTATGAGAAAAACGACGAGTATGTGATGTCAGAAGAACAGATGTCCCGGAAGCGTCTGGATTCTCTTAAGCAACGCCTTGCAGCTAAGGGCATCGAGTTCTCGTACTCTTTTAATTCTCAGATTCACGATCGCCTCGTTGAAACTCAACAGTGGCAGATTATCTTGGGGCGTGGACTAGACATTTTCTACCCACCAGAATCGGGACCCATCGCCTTGCGTCGCAACAGACGGGCAAAAGCCTGTCACATTATCTATATTCCGAAGGGGGTTGTGTCGCAAAAATGAGAGGGGGAGAGGATTTATTTTTTTCTGACTTCAACCTAAATGGTATCCCAATGTTCAAGTAGCGGTACTTTTTGCCTGAAATCATCCTACTGAATGTGCGGTGGTAGTGTTGCTATGCCTATAAGCTACCGGAACTTAGCGGGACTTAGAGTGCGATTCGTTGCAGTATGAATCACGGTATAAAAAGCCCGTACATAATACTGCAAGACGACGAACGCTCAGAGGAATTGAAGCCATGAGTATGATTCGCAAAGAACCGATTACAAGACGAATTTAAGGGAATTTCCGAACGTTTGGAAATTCCCCAAATTCGTGTCTCTTAATCTTGTCTCATAATCTTATCTTTGACAAACGCGGAGCGATAGCAGCTTTCCTTAGATATTGATATCAATATTGATATCAACACCTGCCCATACTACTGATATCAGTGCTAGCAATATTGATATCAATAGCGATGACCCTTCTAGCCATTAAGCATCGCCAGCTTCGATTCTCTTCGGAATACCTTCATTGACTGCACCCTGCACCAGCGTCCTTCCGTACGGCAGATGCAGCAACGATACAGCCCTACGTTTCGTTTCTTCACCGCGACGGTCGTAACGAGCGGTGGTCAGGGGCGAACTATGTCCGACTAATCTTTGTACCGTAGAAATATCCGCCCCCGCATCCAACAAATTACTAATAAACGTTCTGCGAAAGTCGTGGGGTGATAAATCTTTCACTGACGCTTGTTCGCTACGTTTTTCCAGCGCATTTAGTACCGCCTGAGACGATAAGCGCTGTCCGACCAGAATTGTCCCGCCCTTATTCACTGGGTTGAGCAATGCTCCCAGATTACTCCCTCTCAGCTGTAGCCAATCGGCAATTGCTTCTCGACCCGCACCGGGCGTATAGCACAACCTATCTTTCCTGCCTTTCCCACCCAGTACCTTAATCTCCCCGGTTTCCAAATTGAAATCCTCAACATCTACCTTAACGACTTCCGACCTTCTCAATCCCGCCATCAAAAACGCCAACATCGCCGCATCTCTAAATCCAGCAGGCGAGGCATCCTGACAGCACACATCCATCAGTGCAGCAATTTCACCACCCGATAACGCTCTCCCACTCGGCAATCGCTCAGAAGCAATCTGCTTCAGGTCGCTCGCATTCAGGTAATCATCGGCGGATATCAACCCTAAGCGTCGGCACTCTCTCAATACTCCCCGCAGCGCCGACAGCATTTTATTCGCCGTCGCCGGGGAGTATCGCTCCATCAGTTCTGACCTCAGCGCCGAGGTGTGTTGATACCTGAGCAGCCACCAAGGAAGAGTCGTGGAATCGCAGCTCCCCAGCGTTAACATCCCAGCGATCGCGTTCAGTGCCTGCCGCATCGTCCGCCGAGAACCGCTACCCAAACCGGATAGATAAACCAATGCTGGATTCGCTTCCGCCAGTACGGTGACGGTGGGGGATAAGGCTTGGAAATGAGAGACCGTGACCAGCTCTTTCATCTTCAACTGTGGGAAGATACATTCTCATAAGATATATTATGGGGGAAATGCTCGGAATCAAGCGTTTTGATATCAAGATTGATAGCGATTGATATCACTAGAATTGATAGCATTGGGCTATCAGTATTGATATCGATAGCATTGGGCTATCAACGCTGATATCACTGGATCTCCCTCTACTCTCAATCATTCGACTGCCTTGATATCAGGACTGATATCGAGAGCGGTTGAACTCCTTAAAATTGATAGCATTTGGCTATCAATACTGATATCACTGAATCTGCCTCTCAATCATTCAGCCGTATTGATATCAAGTATTGATAGCATTGGGCTATCATTTTTGAGATCGCCTTTGATATCACCATGCCTGACTCTCCTGCCAGCCAAATGACTCGCGTTCCTACGCCGCTAATCCCTGCCGTGCGTGAATTATCTCGTCTGCATCGGCAGGGTCGGACGCCTCAAATTCTCTTAGGCTTACAGTCATTGATATCAGCGATTGATAGCAATATTGAGTTCAATCCTGCTATCGAGATTGATAGCACCGCGATCGCAGAACTGACTCAAAGGATTGAAAAGTTAGAGGCGGAAAGGGGTGATATCAATTCTGATAGCACCGCGATAGCAAAACTTAGAGAACGCTTATCTAGTCTGGAAACGGAACTGAGAAAGCTAGGGGAGTTGAGAGAAATGGTTGTTGAGCTAGCGGCGGCAGTAGAATCATTGCCCCGAACGGAAGGGGAAAAACGAGGCAGCCAGCTCTCCAGTAAGACTGTCCAAAAAAGTAACCCGCCTCATTCTAAAAAAAGTAGGGAGTCTCAAAAGCGTCAGTCTCCACGATCGGAACCGTTCATCCAGAGCCGTCTGGCAGAAAGGCTGGGGATAGATACCAGCACGCTCACCCGACGCCGAAATAGAGATGATTTTGGACAATGGGTTCAAAGTTTAGATCCAGATGGTTGGAGCTGGGAGTACGACTGGGAAGAGAAGAGATTTTATCCCGTTTAATTTCTCTTAAGTCTTGCAGGAGCGTTCCTGGCACTGCCTAATTTTTCCGACATCCACTTAACCTATGAGATAGGTGCTTCATCAAAAATAATCGGGCAGCGGTTGCTTTTCACTGCCATCAACAATGAACACGGGTGCGAAGGCTAACGGCGTGCCAATTGGCACGTCCCCTTATTGTGAGTCATAAGTGGCGATCGCCGATTGGCAAGACTAGAGAAAAAGCGCCGTGCCAATTGGCACGGGCGATCGCCCTGTATAAAGGATGCCTTGTTCTGTACTGGTAGATGGGCGATCGCATCTGCTTACAAGGAGGTTTTCCCTAGCCAGCGGCATCGGAGTGTGGGCAAGGACAGCGGTCAAACCAGCTTAATTGAGCGCTTCAATTGCACCTTACGGCAGCGAGTATCCCGGTTAGTGAGAAAGACGTTATCGTTTTCTAAGAAGTTAGAGAATCATGTTGGTGCAGTGTGGTACTTTGTCCACTACTACAATGCATCCTTACCTGTTTAGGACTATTAAAATACGTTATTATTCCGGATGCAGAAGGTTTTAAATGAATAACTGAGTGACCCCTCAAGAGGTTTTGTATGAGAAAATCTAGTTTTTTCAAGGTTTATGCTGTTTTTTTGTTAATAGTTACATTCGCAAGTTCTTTATCAAGTCCAGTTCATGCGTTCGGGTTGTCGGATCTTGATCCAACTAATCCAGATTCAGCCGTTCGCGATGCTGCAACCGAAGCTGATCCAACCAATTCTGATTCAGCAGTTCGCGATGCTGCAACCGAAGTTGACCCAACCAATCCCAATGCTTTCGTAAATCAGGGAGTTGCTGGAGAAGTAAATCCTGTTAATCCTAATTCAGCAATTAACGACGGATTAATAGAACTTGATCCAACTAATCCAGATTCAGCCGTTCGCGATGCTGCAACCGAAGTTGACCCAACCAATCCCAATGCTTTCGTAAATCAGGGAGTTGCTGGAGAAGTAAATCCTGTGAATCCTGATTCAGCAATTAACGACGGATTAACAGAACTTGATCCAACTAATCCAGATTCATTAGTTAGAGAAGGATTAACTGAAGTTGATCCAACAAACCCTGACTCAGCACTTAGAGAAGGATTAACAGAACTTGATCCGACAGACCCTGAGTCAGCGGTAGGAGAAGCTGTTGATAGAGCTAATCCAGTTTCATCCATTAGTAAATCTGCCAATGATCAACTAACTACAGCAGGACAAAATTTTCAGGATAGCTTCATTGAGCCAGCCAAGCAGCTAATTTTTCTTGCAGGAGGAGGGATTCTATTGTTAATGGCAGTTTCTAATCTTCTCTCGAAGTTGAAGGGGAATAAAAGCGCGTAAATGCGATATTGCTGAAGAGCAATCTGTTAAAATTGAGAGACGTTAATTCGACTGCGATATAGCAATCCTATATAAATTGTAGAGATTTTTGAAAACTCCCTTTCAAGAAGCTTTCTCTATTTAATGAACCATGTAGGATTGCTATATAAGAGTAAAGCCTGATTAGAATTACTATCAGTCCAACTTAATAGAACCCTAGCGGAATTTGATATCTACCAGGAATCAATAGATGAAACTTAATAAATATTTATCTTTATTCATTTGCACTTTTTTTATCTTACTACTGATACCAATACTTATTGGGACAATTGGAACTTCAGTAGCACAAGCTCAATGTGTGATTGTCTTCGGGCGAGAAATTTGTGGTAGCGATATAGATCCAACAAGAATTATTCCAGGTTCAGCAGAGGCGGCTGAGGAAGCATGGGCTATTGCAGGTAGAACAGGATATCCAGCAGCAGCTCGTTGGATGGAAAAGAATAACGGGCGTGGTCAGAGCTTGGACGAAACTCAAAAACAGTATTTACGTCCTTGGTTTGATAGTTTAGTTGATGACGTAGCAGTTATTTATAACGCCAATTTGATGGATGAATGGTCAGCGGCAGGCTACAGGATAGATGTTGGTAATTCCCACCAAACATACTGCTGGCGGATCTACATAGATGATCCCTATCAAACAGGAGAACTTAACCAAGTTTTCGACCAATTAGTTGATTTAGCTCACGAACTTGTACATTCAAAACAATGTCAAGCTCTGGCAAGTGAAGTTAACTTTGGTTATCAATACTTCAAAGAATATAAAAGAGCTGGACAAAATTATAGAAATAATATTATGGAACAAGAAGCGTATAAGCTTGAGTCTGAATTCAGGAAATGGCTAAATAATCAAAGATCCGCTACTCAACAAGCCACTACTATTCGTGCTTGCAATGAATCAGCACACTGGGCAATTGGTGCTGGCGTAGCATTTTGGTCTAACAGTACAGATGATTGGAGTACATACGGCTCAGCGTTTATTCCACAAGGGGAGTGTAGAGATATAACTCTACCCAAGTCTTATACGGGACCAGTTCATATGCTTGGCTTTGTAACTGATGAACCAGCTATTTCCTGGGGTCCTAGCCGATTTCAGAATTGGTTTTGTGTTTTCGCGGGAATAGCCGATCCAAAAAAATATTACTTGGCAAATGCAGCCACTGTCAATTGTGCATCATATCCAGACTGCCGACGTGTTCTAGGAACAGAACCGTGGGACGTTCGTCCTGGACTCAACACTTTCTCCTTCAGGTAAATACTCTATATGTCACCTATGCTGAAACTGCCAATGACGCACTGGTGCAGTACCCCCTCTTGTAACAACTGAACACTTCCCTAAATGGGACAATTAATTAGGCTCTTTCCCGACGCTGAATTGAGCATTCTAGTTGCTGATTTTTTAGGGGTTTAAATGGGACAGCTAAAACCGCATCGGGTCGCAATTTATTGTCGCGTTTCGACGGATGAGCAAAGTTGCGATCGCCAACAACGAAACTTGGATAGTTACGCATAACTATCCGGTTTTGAAGTCGTAGCAGTTTACAAGGAAACAGCATCAGGGGCACAATCCAACCGACCAGAACGAAAAAAAGTTATGACGCTAGCTAAGGCACGAAAAATTGATGCCATCATCGTCTCTGAATTAAGCCGATGGGGTCGCTCGACTCCTGACATTCTCAGCACCCTTGAGGAATTACGAACTCGGAAAGTGTCACTTCTCGCTCAATCAGGATTGGAATTTGATTGAACCAGCCCTCAAGGAAAATTGATTGCAACCCTACTGGCAGGATTAGCAGAGTTTGAGCGCGACATCATTCGGGAACGGGTTTGCTCCGGAATGGCAGCGGCTGCTTTTCACTGCTATCAACAATGAATGTGGGTGAGAAGGCACGCCGGTGTGCCAATTGGCACCGGGACGATGCGCTGTCAGAGTGTTGGGTTAGAGATTGCAGCTTTTACCAGAAGAGGACTAATCTGCCGCAACAGTACACGCGAAAGTTTCGCATTCTCAATAGAAAAAGGAACCCAGAATACATATAGAAAGCCATCATCACCGCCTGATTATTTCGATTCTGATGTCGGCTACATTTGATTGGTTGTGCTGTGCTTATTCCTGCACTGGCACCCCTTCGCGTGACGCTAGGACACCAAGGACAATTGCTACCAAGATTAATGCTGGAACATCGCCTAGGAGATGTCCACGTTCCGCAGAATCAATTACTGCGTGTACCGCCATGAACTCTATTCCAGCGATGAAACTGCCCCTCCAGGTTGGCATTTAAAGGAACAATTACGCAAAGGACTGCGCCAGCAAGTTCGGGCAAATGTATTTAAACTAGGACTGAAAAACTGGAAGGAAATTCCCACTAAAGTAGACGAATATGCGGTTAAGCATTTCATCAAAATTTAAGCGTATAAAATACTGAAATCTCTCTACCATATCTACCGTTTTAACACAAGTAGATACTAACAAAAAGAGTAACTTTCAGCAGCTATGCTTTAAACTCCTTCAAGGCTGTTTCCACTGAACGAAAGCCCAATTCTAGAGCCAAGTTATACCAATCTCTTTCTTCCTCTCCAAAACCTGTAGGCAAATGTTTAATTTTAAATAAATAGTCAGGGTCTGAATAATTGACTGAGCCTGCTGTTGAAATAGCGTTCCACCAAATCCCTTGGCTCGTAAAAACAATTCCAGCTTTGGCATTATTAAACATACTCAGATCGACTAAAGCAATGATTTTCTCTTCTTTCTCTAACTGAGCATACTTAGAAAGAGTATTAGCTACCTTTTGAATGGGAATTTCGGGAGAAATATATACATCGTAAGTATAAACGTCATTCTTTCCTGCTAAATACTTATCGACTGTAGCTACCAGAGGACTCTCTAATTTATCAACCAAAGTGTAGAGGAGAGGTTCTAACTTTTCTAAAACGGGCTTTGTCTCATTCTTCCTTCCTTTCAGAACCTGCCAGACTCCCAAGCCAGCACTGAAGGCAATTAAAGCAGCTCCTCCAGTTAGGACACTCGCTCCACCGAGAGCAGCCATAGTCGCACTAATTGCAGCAGCTCCTGATAAGCTACTTGCTGCCCCAAAAGCACTGATGGCAGCCCAAGCCGTTCCTACCGTCGCTGCACTGGTCAAGGTGCCAGCGACAGCAGCAATCCCCAAGTTCTTGCGGTCTTCTGTATCCATTTCAGAAACTAAAGAGACAGATACGAGAGCAGCAGCTCCAATCAATGCTGCTCCCCCTGTAGCTACTGTCAATCCTCCCAGCATTCCCAAACCACCCGCCGCGACGGACCCCCCACCTAAAGCAGCGAGGGTAGCATTCGTAGCCGCTGCTCCGCTCAAACTGCTAATTGCTGTTCCGGTGCCAGAAGCTAAACCCAAAGCACTAAAAATCTGGGTAGCGCTGGGAATAAATCCGGCTGCTGCTTTAGTGGCGGACTTGGCTCGTTTAGCAACTTGAGCTAACTCAGCCCCGGCATCTTCTGTATCTTGGTCAAAAAATCGATTCCGTGCCAGATTGTAAACACTTTTACACTCTTGTATCAGATTCGAGCGGAGAACTAAGAAATCCAATGCTCCTAAAGTGTATTGGTCGTCAATTGGCTGCCCAGTGCGAACTTTATGGTAAATCGCTAAATAGTGCTCCTTTTCTTCGGTACTAAGCACCGCATCGTTTTTAATTAAAGCTAAAATTTCTCGATCTACCGTGAAGGCTCTAGTTTTAGCACTAGAGAGAGAAAACACTTGTTTAAAAAAGGTAAAAATCTGAGCATTCTGAATAATGGAGTCAAGTTCAGTCAAAAGAGTTAAATAACTAACATCCGGTAAAGCTTCACCAGCACGGACGTATTGATAACTACTTCTCAAAGATTCCTTCTTTGGCTCATCGAGAGTTGAGAGCGATAAAGTTTCTTCTAAGCAAGACTCAATGGGGATAAGCTTGGCATTTTGACTTGCCAGTTGGTAACGTTCGTGAAGCTTTTGGTCTAGATGTTCGTCTGGATCTAATTGAGAAGAGGCAATTAAGACATCTAAGAGTTTGAGAGCCGCTAGATCTGAGGTGAACTGGGCTGAAGCAATTGAACTGTATGCGGCTCGGCATCGTTCCCGACTGTTCGGTTTAATTTCCGCAGTAGAGATGATTTGTTCAACCTTACCATCAATATCCGTAGCAGAATCAAACAAGGTATGCAAAACAACGACTGCATCGCTGCCCTGAACTCCGCAACCCTTAACGGTAATTTTTGAGCCTTCGACGCTATGAGGAGGAATTTTAATCTCAGTACTCTTCCCCGTTCTAAACGTTACTGTTCGCACTCCACCGCTTCTGGCTGTCTCTTTAGCGATAAAGATATGGTAAATCTCCTGGCTAGAAGCTTTCTTAGCCGAAGCCTCGCCACTGTTAGCGCTAGCACTTGCTGGAGAGAGCCAATCACTGGCAACCAGACTAAGGGTGCTGAAGGCTAACAAACCCATGAAGTGACGGCGGCTGTAGCAAGAAGCCTGGGAAGAGGCAGTAAGTCGGCTCGGCGACTGGATATCTAACTGTTTAGCAGGTTGTAGAAATGGCAGCCAAGTCATTGTCAATTAGGATAAGTCAACTAAAAGATCATGTTTTTAGAGTTCCCAACCGAGGAACTAAACTCACACTTTTTGAAAAGATGGTATGCAGCGTCCAGCTTATTTTCTTTAATAGGATAAAAATAGCTTTGGTTATAACGAAGTGCCACGTAATGCCTGAAATTATTGCTATATAAGGATTTCCGAAAATTTTTGGGACATTAGCTGAAACATCCCGGAAAACAGCTATTTACGGGTAAGTTTTTTAGCAAAATGGGTTAGAATGCTGATTCCGTCGTGGCTGTTGTCAGCCACCCAATCATCATTTACGGGCAAGTTGCAATTTTCCCGGATTTTTAACTGAATTTTCTGTTGTTCAAGTTTTTCACCAATGTACGTGGCACTTCGTTGCAGCGAAAGCTACCTTTAACCCTGGTTACGGAAAAAGCCATTAGCACCATACAATTATCTTTAAAAAGGTTACTTTCCACAGACAATAACTCTAGCTGCTAGCCGGTGCTAGCTTATCATCCTCCGTCAAAATGTTTGACTCTACTTGACTAAGATACTTGAGATGCATCTGTTCTAAATCGTTCAATACTGTACTTGCCTCAGTATCAAATTTGTAGTATTCAGTTAAGCTACCCAAGCGATAATTAAAGGGCTGGTAACGATGCTTGAAATAAAGCTCAACGTTGCCTCTGTGTTCCCAAGTACCCAGTACCTTAAGTTCAACGTTTTTGTAGTGCGAGTGCAAATCCCGCTTGATTTCTAGCATTCGTTCTTCAATGGTTCGCTTAGTCACGCCAATTTTATATAGAGTTTCACTACCACCCTTTATTTCTAAATAGTACAAGCGATGCTCTAAAATCCTTCTGAGCTGAGTTCGGTAAAGCCATAAATCAATTGAACGTTCTTTCAGGTTCAGGGATTTAAGAACCTTAGCAAGTTCAACCTGCCGTTCTACATCAGCTAATTTTTTAAGGAGAAGCGGTTCCTGAATCTGATTAAATTCCTTTAAGGGTAGCGCTCCAACTGGAATCATCCCTAGCTGAGTAAATTCGTAGCCAGGCGGATTTTGATAGGAGTTTTTCTGCAATAGTTTGGCTTTGATTAATGGCTTGAGTTCGCCAGAGAAAGGAATACTCCAGTCATTCTGACCGCATGATTTCCACAGGAGTTTTAGCAATTGCAGTGCTTGACCTGATAGCTCGATATTGAAGTGGTCATACAGAGGTAGGGTGGGGAACTCTCGCTTAACCGTTACGGAGCGACAGGTTTGCCCGGTATGAGCAAAATGATGTTCTTTGACTTGGCCCTTCTTCGCGACTAATTTGACTCCACAATAGGGGCAGATTAAATCGCTTTTTCCGCTAGGGACATCGGCAATATTAACCAACTTATTATCAGCATTGACGCCAAACTTTAGCAGCCACACATAAGCCATATAGGAAAAACTAGCTCTTCACGGACTATTGATAGTTAACTTCGAGGGTAGGTGAAATCAGGACAAGGCGCGATCTCCCCTCACAATCTGGGAACGTTAGGACTATCGCAGATGAGAAGGTGTGATAAACAAACCTGTAATATACCGCTGCCTTCTGCCTTAGTCCTTAGCCTGAAGAGTAAGCGCCAATTGGCACTCCTGCTATTGCGTCGCTGAAAAGTAAGTACCAATTGGTACGGGGAAAGTGCGCTGCCAAAGTGTAGGGTTAGCGATCGCTCCGAAGACGAAGATGGTGAAGACCAACTTGCCGCCGATGGTGGCAGTTTGCAAGCTGCTGTGGTGATAACTTGGAAGAAGCTGCCTTTGCTCGTCGGCAGTTGTATGTAGCCATGACTCGCGCTCAGGATGAGTTGCATCTCTTTGGGAATGGCAATGCCACCATTTTGAATGAATTGCAGCAGAGTCAGAAATTTGAGGTGGTCAGAGATCGAGCCGCAATATTATGGCGACATTTCCCGCTCGCTCTGTTCAAACATTTGGAAAAGTCACTCAAAATTTGTATCTTTAGTAGATCGCAATAGGCGTTCCTGTAGCAATTGGAGTGAATTGTTTGTGATCAGCGGAGTAGCATTGCATCAAACTCCTAGTGGATGGCAGTTTGCTAGTGAAGCGGCATTGGAGAAATTTGTATGGAGCAACCTCAAGCAACTATTTGGTGTTACTCCTCTCAAACAGCAACACGTTTCTAATGGCGAAATATGTGACATTCTTGCGGTGGGCGATGATAGAGGTCTTGTCATTCTAGAGTTAAAGAATGTAGAAGATCGGTACCTGACTCAGCAGCTAACCCGTTACTATTCAAGCCTTTTAGAAGAAAGACCATTTCTGGAAGATGTTGACTATTCTCGTCCAGTTCGGCTCATTGGAATCGCACCGGGCTATCACCGACATAACTTAATTGATAGCAAGTACAGCCGTCTTGACTTTGAGCTTTTTCATTTCTCTATCACTAAGAATGAGGAAGGGTTCTATTTTCATCTCCAACAGCTAGGGCAGGAATTTGTTCAAAAGAAATATCTAATTCCATATCAACCAATTGAATCATTAGGGATAGATAGTATTCCTGAACCCCCAGAACTCCTTGTTAAATGGCTAGGGGGCTGCACTAAGGAAGAACAAGAAGGCTTTCTCAGAGTAAGAAGTAGAATTCTTACTTTTAATCGACGAATGAAGGAGATGGTTGATAAAAGACTTATCCAATATGGGTCTGGGAAGACGAGACTCTGTGCAGAAATATATTTTCAGCAGAAGTCACAAAAGCCCATCCTATTTCTTTGGTTGCCCACTCCTAGTACCTACTTATTGAGCAGCTCTAGAAGGCTTATAGTTGGTCGTTTACGTGTTTGGACGAATGGACAGACTATCTCTCATGTTGGTCATGTAGCAGAGGGGATTGGCAAGATGAGAACGGAGCAGGAATGGGAGCAGATACCACCTGAAAAACGCCCTCATATGTTTCAAAGCTTATCAAGTAAATCGCGTACTCCGGTCGAAGTAGAGAGATATTTAGGATGTTGGAATAGTGCAGAAAAGCCAGATTTTTGGGATGCCCTATCAACTTTGGCTATAGAAAAATGGTTGGAGAGGGGATAAAACGAAACGTAGCGAGCAGCATCAGACCTTGGGCAAATTAGCTCTGATCCAACGGTCTAGGAATTGTTGCAAATTCTCATTGGCAAGGCATCCTGTTTAATCCTGGGGTCTCCTGTAACGCTAGTGTGAGCGATACACGCTCTCTCTGATTGCGTCCTATTCCCAGCTTCAGCCTCTAGGGTTCCGAGTGTTAAAGCAGCAAAGCTAGACTTAGATATTTTTTACTTGTTGCAATCATCACCGTACAGAACCCTGCCATCTCCAAGCTTCTGTGAATAAACATCAACACAGTACCCATCTCGCTTGCGCCAAGCATCATAGCCAGCCGTGAGAGCTGCAATAAAAAGCATCCCGATCCCAACTTTGAAGGCTACTCGCTTCCAACTAATTTGCGGCTGTTGTTGAGTCATTGGTTACGGGTCTATAGCCTCTTTTTTGCCTACAATAGATTCTTTTGCATAATACTTAGAAGTTTACCGCTATTTTCCAGCAGGATTTTGAGTAGATGAACTAATAAGTGCCAATTGGCACGCGGTGCTTGACCACTAGAACTAATCAGCATTCAAAATCACCTGAATTTCTGCCAGCCGCTTCCGAATTTCCTTTAGCTAAGATCAGTAAGTTCCATTGGTTCAATCCGCCAGCGGCTTAAATCTTTGTCCTATCTCTACAGTGCTTTGCCCAAACTGGAAAATTTAGAGCAGAAATATCCAGACCGATTCCAGCTAAAGCTACTAGGAACCTATGGAAAACTTATCGTGTGCGATCGCTCGTGGACGATGCTGGGAAGTCATAAATTTTTAACTTCAGATACCAAAAGCATGGAGCAAGAAGTGGGTTTAAGAACGAATGACCCGCGCATCATTACAGATTTGATTAAGCGGTTTGACACTGCTAAGGATTTGGAGAAGCAGTAGCCTACCCGGTTCTAGGGGAAACTTGAATAAACCAACTGCGAGACTATGCCGAAAAATCCAGAATACGATCGCTGCCAACTCAATCCTCACAATCCTTTTATAGTGTGTGTCGTGCATCCCACGGAACCCAATAGCGATCGCTGCCTCGACTTCCGACCTGCTGCCGAACCAGATGAACCGGACAAAGAATGGACACCAGAGGGAACCAGGCTTGTTAATGGCGATCTAGTGCTGGAGCGACCAACTTATGACGGTGAACCAGTGCCCATGCCTCGGCAACAATTCACGCCAGAGGAAAAGCTAGAGGTACTAGATTTTCACCCGATGTTTACGGGCAGATGTCCACAGTGCGAAATGCCTTTCCCCAAATATAAAACGCCCCCGATGCATTGGGATTGTCCGCAGTGCGGATGGAGGGATGATAGCGTGTAAGCAATCACACCTTTTAATTGCACCAACTCTCCACTAGCGTAGATATTTGTAGGGAGCCGCAGCCAATAATTATCGGTTTTTCAAAATAAACAACCGCCCTTACTTCCCCGTCTCTAATTAGGAAGCGCTGCCTCCTCAATCCGCTTAGGTATGGATTCCGGGAGCGGTTCCGCTGTATTCAATAGCATTTTGTTAAAATAAAACATCATGTTTTATTTTAACAAAATTAAAGATATCCGGTAATAGAACTAGGGCTGAACGATTGTCGTATCGAAAAATAGCTGAGCAGATAAATCTTTCAAGAAATACCGTGATGAGGATTGCGAAAGAGACTAGAGAAACTTCATTCCAGTAGAAAATCAAGTAAAGCCAATTGGCTTAGGAGTTTCAACAAAGGAAATGGTGCTTCTTATCCGTCGTTTATAATAAAAAAATTTATTTAATAAATTAGCGATCTAAACTGAGCCAAATAGTTTAACAAAAAAGACTTGGCACGTTTTTTGTAAAGTGATTATAAAGCAATCGTGAATTATTCAAATCGATAGTCAGTCGTTTACTAAACAGGGGAACACTCTTATCAGAGTTCTAATTTGATTAACCATGACTCTGAACCAGAAAACTCTGTCTAAATTGTCCGCACTCCTGGTATTCAGCATTACTAGCGCTTCTCAAGTAGCACAAGCTCAGCAGAACCGCTATGTAGTTGACCCAAGTAAACCGAAAGCAGCCACTTGCGATCCGGCTTATCCTGACAGAAATATTTGCATTCCCAAGGGAATTGGGAACTCGCTCAATTGTTCGCATATCCCCTTAAAAAACATTACTGTTAAACGTCCTGACCCACAGGAATTTGACGGAAATGACAATGACGGGCTTGGATGTGAGGATAAAAGCAGACCTCTGAACAGAACCACCTATAAGGTAAAGTAGTCGGTCGTATGCTAGACCTCTATTCCATCTGAGTGTGTGAGTAATCAGGTACTATTATCCATTTACCCGACATAGCATAGTACCAATGTGCTATGTCGGTTTTTTTATATAAAACGGAACTTTGTAAGCGCCTCTATTACGGCTAAACATCGCTTAAGACTTCAACAGTTCTCTTGAAGATAATAATGTGAAATTTAATTCTTTTGTGAATTAATTATAAAGCAACTGTAAATTATCTAGCACGATAGTAAGGGGTTAACTGGATAAGGGAACACTCAATCTAGACCCTTACAAACGTGTTCAATGAAAATTTCGCTGAAAGGCTCTGCTCTATCAATCCTCTTTTTATCCACTTCTCTTTTGTCAATCAGCCAAGTACAAGCTCACTCTGGAAGAACGGATGCTTCTGGCTGCCATCACGACCGCCAGAACGGAGGATATCACTGTCATAATTCTGGTACTGGAGGTAGCCCTTCAATCCCAAGTTCATCTCCTGTGGCCCCTTCGTCAAATCCCCTAAACTCGCCAGGGAATGAGATTCAGCTTCCCTCTCGCTCTTCAACAGATAATATTATGTCTGTTCAAGTTGCATCCGTGAAAGATGGAGATACTATCGCGGTTACAAGTTCCGGCAAGTTGTTAAAGATTCGCTTTGCTTGCATTGATGCCCCGGAAGAAGAGCAAAATCCTTGGGGGACAACATCTACAAGCCGCTTAAAAACTCTACTTCCTAAAGGACAAACGATTAATTTACGTGTGGTAGACACAGATCGATATGGTCGGACTGTCGCAGAAGTTTTTAAAGCAGGTAAGTCGATTAACCTTCAGATGGTCGCAGAAGGGCAGGCGGTTGTTTACCCGCAATACATCAATGGCTGCGCTGGGACAAAGAATCAATATTTGCAATCGGAGTCTCAGGCGAAACAGCAGCGACTCGGCTTTTGGAATCAAGTTAAACCTGTTATGCCTTGGAACGTTAGAAAAGCTGGAGTAGCGATTAGATAACTTACTCAGAAAATAGAGAATTAGTTAGACACACTTATTTGATTGAATTGCTGGACTTAAGATGTCCCAATTGGAACTTAATTGGGACGTAACGAAAGCAATCTCTTTAGAGGAAAGAGGAGACATTGCCGTTCACTGCTTCATAAAACAACCAGTTGCGCTCGCTGTTGTAAATCCAAGGCAATCGTCGCTAGGTCCGCCTCCGGCTTGAGTAGTTCAAGCTCCCAATTCGCTACCGCTTTATCGATACCTTGAAGCTGAGTGTGAGTATGAGTTGATGAAGTTACAGTGTAAACTCTCCCTTCAAATTTTACCTGTTGACCTGGAGTGAAGCAGGGTTCGGGTGCATGGTACCGCGTCCCTCTCCTGAATGACATACCGCTTGACGCTGACGATTTGGCTTCAAGCGCTAACTCCTTCTTAAGAGTAATCCGCACCTTTCGTTCTTCAGATAGTCCTAACCAAATGCCGTTTCTGATTTGAATGATCTCTTCATCTAAATACTGCCCTTGGTAAATATTGGAGAAAGAGTCCATCACGGAAAGAATCTCTGTCACCGGGGCAGCTAGCAATCTACGCCGACCTTCAATAATCTCTGTTTTGAGGTGCGAGGGAATTTCGGCAATCCAGCGTCCGTCCTTTTCCATTTTTAGAAGTTGCTGTTTTCTGGTTTTGGGAATTGATGCCCAAATTTCGCTCTTCACCTCAGGGGGAAAGTGTTTGAGGCGGTCAAATACCGCAGTGACTTGCTCTGGAGTCTTGACTAGCATTAGCGTGCGAACAGCATTCTCAACGTCTGCTGCCATACCCGACCGTGCTGCCCTGCCCGACCGTGCCGCTACCTCGAATGATTGGAGTGATGTTTCTACTGGTTTTTCGTCCACTTCTGGTTTATTCATCTCTTGATTACTGGCAGTGGACGGGGCTACCTCCAAGTCTGGGGGTGGGGCGTCCACTGGTTTTCTGTCCACTTCTGGTTTATTCATCTCTTTATTACTGATAGTGGACGCCGCGGCTAAATCCCTCTCAAGCCATGCCTGAAAGATTTCTAAATGTTCGGGCGACACATCCAGACCATAGAATCGCTTTCTCTCCCCCTGTCCATCTCTGCCTAGAGGTTTCAATTTGATTCCCAGACATGACATCAGTTTTCTCAGCACGACCACTGACGAATCTTCCAAGCGAATCGAGATACCCAGCGCCGTCCTAATTCTCCATCTCTGAGCAATGGCAATGGACGCCAGTAATTCCAAGTCCTCGTCACCCTTTCTAAATTCCCTGCCTTCTTCAAGCAAAAACTTCTCGATACCCAACCGCTGGAGTACCAAAACTTTCAGCCCCATTTGAGAGCGATTAAAGTCAGGCTTCCACAATGCTTTGGCTTCAGTGGCAGCAGCCGCACTTTTCTGGTCATGCTCGCTGAGGTAGTCTCTGCCCACAGTCAGGAAGTAGTGCAGGCGCAATTTGGGATAAAGCTTTTTATCGTCCATCTGGACAAGGGACGATGTAATCTCCTCTACTGCATAGCGAAGCTTCAGTGAATGCTTGCGCTCTGTCTGCCGCTCGGCTTTGGTTTTATTGATTTTGTTGGAAAGCTTTTCGTATTCACCAGATGAAATATCTGGTGCATTAGAAATCGCCTCTCCTTCCCTCTGGTAATTTGTGTCTCGGTTGAATTTGATTTCCTCTTTGATTTCCTTACCCTTACCCGTCTCGTCTAAGGGGATGATTGTGTGTCCGTCAGCCTTCAATCCTTCAACAATGTTGTCGGCATAATTACACATTGCCGCATTGTGACGAGCGGCGAGCTTTGCCCAAGCTCGCAGGGATTCGTTCTGGAAATTAGTATCGATATCTTCAAAATCAAAGCCCGCACGTTGCAACAGGAAAATATTCACCTTCGTCGCAGTGTGTTGAGATGCGAGCAGCGATTTGACGGAACTTGAACCATTGCCAATCCGACAGCCATTCATCCCCACCCGCGATGCCCAAAAATGGATATCTACCCCTTCCCTAAGCCTCACGAGTGCTTGCAGTGCGGATGCTGGCGCACAAACCCCCTGAAAAATGCCCCAGACGCCTGTAAAGTGTCCCTTGATATCAATAGAAATCCCCGTTTCCAGGGTGGGTGAACAAATGACGTAATCGTATTCCGATAAAATTTCGTTCAGATTGCCGACGCATCCGTAAGCGGGATGGCTGGGGTCTGACACCGATTCCGAGTCGATTCGTAAGCCTTTGCGCTCAGGATAGAGAGCTTTCAATCGGCTCTCAATGTTAATGGTGCCCCAGGTTGATTGTTCTTTCTGTGCCGACAGAACAATCAGAGGGATGCCGCCATTCTCCATATCAGCCTCTAGTGCGGCTATCAATTCACTAGGATTTTTCCCGCCATGTTGGTAGCAATGTCGTCCACCATCCTGGGCTTTCCACTCATTGACGACGATAAATGGATTGACTTGGAATTCCGCTAGACCTTTTATGAAATCAATGCTGACGTTAGATAAGTCAGCATCCGATAGAAACACCTGTCCAGTGCTTTCGCTGGACAGGTTCTGCTGAATCAAAGTCTTCAGGTTTTGCAGGATGACAACGCGATTCTTCTGGCAGGTTGAGCCGTTCAACAGGTGGGCGATAAGTTGCTCTACCTCGTCAATGAAAATTAAGCAATTTTTCCATTCATGCACATTAAACTTCGCGGAGGAACCTGAGTGCAGGGAATCGATACACATCCCCTGACCTAGCACTCCTTTAGTTTCTGAACCTCGCAGTTCCGAAATATAGTCAATCCCAAACCGATAGCACAGCTCTCCACCTAATTGAGTCCGGTGCGTAATGACTAATACCTTCTGTCCAAGGTAAGTCGCCTTCTGAGCTAAATGAGCCAGGGTTTGAGTTTTCCCCGTGCCTTTTGGAGATTTCAGAGCAACGAGTTTAGCACTGTCTGGTATTTCCAGTTCTCCTAGATAGCGACGATTGACTTGTAGATTAGGCTTATAGGTGAGCTGGAAATACTGCCGCGCCTCCCATTTTTCCAATGGCATCGCTTGGTCGTAAGCGACATAGAAACGTTCTACGCCATGCAACGCAATTAGGTCATCAACACCTTTGCCCAGCGTTCCATTCCAGATAATCACTTTCACAACCGACTGAGCAAGAGCAAACAATCGACCCGTTTTCGCAATCATCGCCCCAACCGTGGCGACGGTTTGAGGCTTCTCATCCTGGTCGAAGCAGATGTTAATCTGGCGGTCTGGTGTCGCGAATATTTCTAACTCTGGAATCAAGTGGCTATTTCCAGTGAGAGTCCCATTTTCATCTTTGGGGGTACGGAATCCTGAAGAGACACCCGGAAGTGCGATCGCCGCCTCGCCAGCCGTTAAAAGAGCGGCGGCTTTTTTGACGCCTTCGGTAATTACTATTGGAACGTTGAAATCCAACACCCACTGCCAGAAACTCTCTACTTCACCATTAGAGTTAACTTCTACTTTTTCAGGCATCGGGATATTACAGCGCTCACTCACCAGCTGCATGATGTGAAGCGGCACCTTCACAAATATCGCCCGTGTTGGGGTTCGATAAGGATGTTCGTACTTAATGAGTTTGCCGTCTTGAGCGCGTCGGGGTTGATCCGGCTTAAAGGTACACCACTCCTGCTCTCGCCAATTAATTAAGGGGTCGCGTCCAACACAAACCCATCCGCCTGCTTCAATGTGTCGATAGTTTTTAAGGACTCCATCCCGTAGGCGTCCATCGTTGCGGCGTGGGACACCAGGGGCGTAGAACAGATATTCAAAAGGCTCATTGTTCCGCACGCTCTTGAAATTGAGGCGGATGATGTCAGCGTCAATCTTGCTGGCTTCTAGTTCTTCGAGGTGTCGATCTAATAACACGGCACACCTCCACCAGCAAGATTGAGGGAGTGCCTATTGAAAATAAAAGTCTTTTTACTCATGTCTCTCCTGTGTTAGGAGAGCATCAGCCGTTTAGCAGTGAGGTCAACTTCTACTTTTTAGTGGTATGGTAGCCTACTGAACTTCAGTGCTAAATTGAAGTAACGACAGAGCGTTACATATACATCAGATGATAAGACAGAGAATCCGCCAAGATAACCGTGTCTTATTGCTGAGGCTTAGCTCTCGTTGCTCTCGTTTTTTAACTTGACTACGTGAAATGCTGTTGCTTCAAGAGCAGACAGGGTTTTGCGTTTTATTCTTTTTACTACCTCCAAGCTTTTGCGTAATGAGTGACTCGGTGGCGTAGGCTATTGAGTCACTTTGCGTCTGAAATCCCAAAGAAATTAAATATTCATTCAAAGCACGGCAGACGAGTTCACCCCGTGATACCCAATATAGCCGCGTGGCTTTGACAAGCATACTATTTTGGTATAGGTCAATCCACTGATTGATTCTCATGGTTTTTCGTTTTAGGGGATGACATATTTTACTCCGATTATAAGCGGCAATCTGTTCAAAAGAAACGCGACTTTTCTACCACACTATGTGACAGAAAGTGAGGCAGAAAGTTCAAAAATGGTGGCACATGGTGGCAGAAAGTATGGCAGAAAGTTCAAAAATGGTGGCAGAAAACGCAAAAGTGGTGGCACATGGTGGAAGAAAGTTCAAAAGTGGTGGCACATGGTGGCAGAAAACGCAAAAGTGGTGGCGAACTGCCGCACTCTTCTGATAATCGATCATCACGAAAATGTCTAAATATCTAATAATACCTAGATAATTCCGTAACCAGGAGATTTATTTCTAACATTAAAAATAAATTTCTAATGTTAGAAAGCTTACTTTTTTATAACAGAATTAAAGCAAATTTGTGCCTAAAAAAATACGTTCGATAACTCTAATTAAATGCTTCCTCATAGTGAAAAAGGTGTGGAACCGTTCCATAATTAGGATCATTTCCCTCTTGGCAACCCTTCATGTCTTAATTGAGACATGAAGCAAAAAACTTAGTTGATAGATTTCCTAGTTTTGAGCCTTTGCTTAGCACCTAATCTACCGCGTTATTGCGACGATGAGTGCGCTGCATTATTCCCCTTTAACCTTGCGGGTACGAGTAGATGGAGGGGTTTCTTTTTGGCGTTGGTGTTCTTGAATAGCTTGATTAATAATCCGGTCAACTAGATTGCTAACTTTTCTATCCTCTTCTTCAGCCCATGCAATCAAATATTCCTTAGTGTCAGGTGTACAAGTAAAGGTTATTTTTTCTGTCCTGCCATCGCCCATGTTATCTGCACTATTCTGAACATCTTCTATAGTCTCTAACATTTTCTACCTCTATGTTTTCCGAAAACTTCCGCAAACTTTAGAACTTCTGCTATATTATCAAATACAGACCGAAAACGCCCAAACCCCTCACCAAACGACAAAATCAGGTGAGATTGGGCGACAGAGTTTCCTTGCCAAAAATTATCTCAACCGCAGGCAACAAGCGGGATAGACGGATTTAACCTCAAAGATTTGGAGGAATTGAGCAATGGTAATGATGCATTCAATGCAGGCTGAACTGACCCGAAGTACCCCAGCAATCGCCGTTGGAGTCGATAACGGGGCAGGATTGGTCAAGCTGGCACTTGGTAGTGGCAGCCAACAAATGAAAGTTCGTACTCCCTCAAAAGTGCTGGAAATTAAAGAAGAATTACATGATGCTCTCACCTCAAAAGAAGGTGGACATTTCTTCTACCACTCAGGCGAAAGAGAAGACTTAATCGGACGAGAATTCTTAACTGGAACTTTAGCCGCCTGGAAAGCACCAACCACTCATATTAAGTTGAGTGATGACCCAGTGCTAAAAGTCGAATATGCTTTGCACACGTTATTAGGAGGCTTAGCTACCCTACCTTTCCACCCAGAGTGGAACTTGCATTTAGTGCTGTCCATCCACAACAAGCAAGTATTCCAAGCTCCATTAATTAAGAAAACAGCAGGCACTCACGTTATTAGTTTCAATGGCAAAAACACGCCGAACTCGCGGGTAAATCTCAAAGTAAGTTTAGTCGCGCCCGAAGGTGCAGGTTCTTACGGTTATTGTGTTTCATCGAAACCCGAACCCTTAATTGATAGAACAGCTCATGCCATTGCATTTGACTTTGGAACTTCTACCGTTATTCCAACTGTTTTTGCCCCTGGTGGCGCAATCATCCATCGTCAAGTTTTAGAAGTGGGCGGATGTATCGACTTACTCGATGCGATTGCATCTGACAGCGAACTCATTCAGTTCTTGGGTTCAGGGAAGGCAGGAAATGTCGAGACCATTCGACAAGGAATTGAGAATCAGAGCTTTCAATACGGCACCCGCTCATTTAACTTCCGCAGCATTTACGCCCGTCATCTCAAGCTGTGGTTAAGCGATCGCCTGCGCCTCGCCTTTAAAGAAATTCAGGAGTGGCGTGATTCCGCTCAGAGTTTTGTTGCGTGGGGAGGAGGGGTTGAAATGCCGGGAGTTGCAAAGATGATTGCAACTCAGGGAATCACCGCTGTTCCAAAGGGAAGTTGGGCGAATGCAATTGGATTGCAGCGGATGGCAGAAGGACGACTAGCAAGGGGGAAATAAGCAATGGCAGAGAACACCAGAGTCCGAGTTGAACCTGACATTGAGCAGTATCTGAAGTCTCAGTCTGAAAGGGTTTTGGGTAAGCCAGTGAATCAATTAACAGCTGCTGACTTAACCACACTAGCTAATCGGATTTTGTACGAACATCGGCTAGCTCAACAGATGGCTTCGCAAGTTCCATTCACCAAGTTGTTTAGCTGGTTGATGAATTGGGTTCCTAGTAGTGGCAATAAGGTTGTATCGCTCAGTCAATCAAGCGAAGCACCATCTTTGAAAGCATCTTCGTCAGACGATTTTGAATTTGATGCCAACTTAGGTGATTTGTTCGACAAAGATGAAGCCGCTTAATTTTCAAAAGTTTGTCAGTAACCCGCGGCAAAGTTTCTCAGGCTCTCACCGCGGGGTACTGGCTCCCATCAAGCACACGATCAGGAGCAACTTTAATCATGCCAAAACTTGTAGCCAGTAAGCCACTTAATTACTGGGTCAGCGCCGCTAAATCCGACCGGGCTTATTTAGTCATTGCCGAATTAGAACATCGATTCGGCAGCTACTTTGAACAACTGACTCGCCAAGAACTACACGCGGTCTTGACTTATTGCACTGCGAAAAGCGACGAAGCGAATACCTGGTCATTAGTGGAAAACAGCGACCTCAGCCAGCAGGTTTGCGATGCCTTGGATTTGATTGATGAGTTGGAAGGGGACTTTCAGCTTGGCTTAGCCAAATTCCTTGTTGAGGCAATCAGCGCACGGGGGAATCAACAATGAACTCGGTTTACATTGCCGACCACATCCTGCGAATCGAGGGTGAACACCAGGGGCATCCTGACCGAATTTTAGATAGTCTGCGACGAATCGCTGACCACGCAAACTTATTTGAACCGATGCCTAATAGCCTGACACCTTCCCAACAGCAACAAGTTTGGGAATTTATTCAGCAGTTTCGCTCCTCTTCAGAAGGTCAGGCAGCGCTTGTACAAGTCAAGATCGCGATCGCTGGAGGGTATCGAAGACTTCATGCGAAGGGGGTTACTCGTGTCTAACAGAGAAATCTGGGCAGATAACCTTCGCAGTGTCGGAGTGCCCGAAAAACTCTCAGTTCAAGCCGCTGATATTCTCAGCCGACAAGATGCAGGCGAACTACCCTATCCCCTGCCAGAACCAGACCAGCACATCATCAGCAGTGCATGGCAATGGTATGCCGCAAAGCAACGCCAGGAAGAAGATTCATGAGATACGCAATCGCTCTTGCAATTGGAGGGATTCTGCTGACCCCTAGCTTTCACCTGGGCAGCGCCAGAATGTTCTTCCACCGAATCAGAAAAGGGATGTACCAGAGGGAGACTAACCAATGAAAGATTACATGGGACTCGCTTTAATTCTCGGTGGGATTGGGTTCTACTTCATGACAAAACCACCGCAAACCGACTCTAAAGATTTAGTCATTGAACAGCAGTATCAGCGCATCCAAACACTTGAAGCTGAAGCGCGAGGTATGGAAAGAGCGTTGGGTCTGAGCCGATAAAACAATTAAGCGATCGCCCTCTCGCCTGGAAGGTGATCGCAGTTCATTACCAAGGAAATAATCATGGATTTTTCATCATCTAAAAGCACCGCCATCGTCAAATACCAACCGAAAAAATCAGCCGTTCATCGGGTACACGCATTAGATAAAACTCTTGCTGGGTTAACTAAAAACTATTTTGGGATTGACCTCGAACAACTCCCGAATATGACCGACCAGCAGCTAGCAGAGTTTGCTGACCGAGTCTCTGCAATGAAGCGATTGATTGACGTGCTACCAATCTTAGAGAGCCATTTTAAAACCCTGATTGAAGGGCAGGTGCAGTACGAAGAGTTTGTCGCAAATATTCAGAAAGATGCTGCCGCCGCTGCCAAGAAAATTGACCAACAAATCCTCAATGTATTCTTAGCTGGGAAAAACTACCAGCAGCACATTCGGATGATGGGAGAGAAAGCGGCAAACGGCGTCCGACTAATTGATGCAGAAGGACGTAGCGCTCTCACCTTGGAACGAATAGACCTCTTGCAAAAGTCGTCGCTGGGGTAATATGAGGTCTGAAATTATGCGCTCGCTCACCTGTCTTCTACGCTCACCCCTGGTAATTCATAAGTAAAGCTAATGAAATACG
>NZ_JAMPKB010000051.1:0-42521 GCF_039961925.1 Trichocoleus sp. DQ-U1
TCCAGTTTGCTAAAGGTCATGAGACGGTCGAGCGCTGCCAGCAATGGAGCTACTGTACTGGTTATTCTTTGGATTAGCTAGACCCTACCTATAGCGGACTTGCGTAAGTCCTGGTATTGAACCCCTCCCCGTGAACAGGGAGGGCAGGGTGGTTTCATACAGCGGTAGAAAAATCAGAATACTTTTTAGAGGCTGTATGAAAACGGATAGCTAAAAAGTATGAATCTAATCGCACAATTGCAGCAAGTCCCAGACTACCGTCACCTCCGGGGACGAAGACATGAATTCTGGTTGGTATTGTTGCTCATATTATTGGGAGCAATGACAGGGTATTGGGGCTACCGACCACTCGAAGACTTTACCCGTGTACACAGACACAGCTTGATAGAACTTTTAGACCTGGATAGGACGAGCAAGTTTCCCTCGTACTCAACGTTCCGACGAGTCCTCAAAACAGTAGATTTTCAGCCTTTAACAGACTTAATTCTTTACTTGGGCAGCCGCTTTTGTTCCACCGATGCCTGGAGAACGGCTGGCAATTGATGGGAAAAGCATTCGCTGCACGGTTACAGATTACACCGAGTCTTATCAAAACTTTATCAGTACAGTATCGGTTTACAGTCACCAACGGGGCATTGTTCTGAGAACGCAACCGATGTCAAATAAGCACATGAGTGAGGTGGCTATCGTACAGCAATTAATCTCTGAATTTTGTGGTCAACAGGTGATTTTCACTCTTGATGCTTTACACTGCCAAAAAAAACAGTATCGCTAATTATCAACAGTGGCATTGACTACCTGATTGGATTAAAAGACAATCAACCCACCCTATATAAAATGGCTCAACGCCAATCACAACGAGATATCCCACTCAGTAGTGCTACAACTGTAGAAGATATTCATTCTCGACAAGTGCAACGCGAGTGCAAGGTTTTCGCCGTTCCCCAACAACTACAGCAAACATGGACTGGAATTAAAACCTTTGTCGTTATTGAACGAGAGGGCAAACGTGATGGTCAGCCATTTCACGAGCGTCAGTTCTATATTTGTAGCCAGTCTTTATCTGCCCAACACTTGCTTGCCGACACCGTCGGACATTGGGGAATTGAAAACCGACTGCATTGGGTGAAAGACGTGACTTTCTCGGAAGATTTTCCACCCCGACGTGGTGGCAATGCTCCGGTTAACTGGGCGATTTTACACACCTTTTTCATCACGATTGCCAGATATCTCGGTTTCCGAACGATTCCACAGGCACAACGCACTCTAGCCAACCAACTCCACCGTGTTTTTTCTCTCCTTGTATGAAACCAGCCTGCTACCCGTGAACAGGGAGGGGCAGGGGTGGGGTCAAACCCTACTGCCTCTCATCGAGAACTGCTAGATTAATTTGCTGGAAAACAAAAAAACCGGGTTTTTTAAAACCCGGTTTCTCAAGAATTCTATTTTTCTCGATCGACAACCCACTTAAGGTTCCTGAAACGTTTCCACTTTGCCATCGGGGCCAAGAACTACCCGGATGTGGGCGTTGCGCTCGTCTTCGATGGGAGAAACAAACGGTTTCCCTGGTACTGGCATCCCGGTACGGTCAATATACTTGACTGACAGTTCTCCTAGGGGGCGAATGCGCTCGATGGAGCCATCCGGATTCAGCCGGAGATAGTATTGCAGCGGCTGTGTCAGATCGGCGGGCGGTTTCCATTGCTGTTGGAAATAGTCCCGCACTTGTGCGACTTGAGGAATCGTGTCAAATAGCCGGTCATTCTGGGCGCGATCGCTTCCAGATTCGCTGCCGCGTTTCGCTGCCGGTGGGGCAACGCTGCCGCGAGTCGCACCGGGACTCAGATCGCTGTTATTTGCAGCCGAGCTTTCCGCAGGAAGGCTGGCAAGCGACGGCAGATTGGGAAGCGGGGGAGGCGCGGCAGGAATGCCGGGGGCATTGGGGGATGCAGACTGGTTTGCACCCTCAGAACTTGAGGCGATGGAACCAGGAGCAGGAGCTGATTGCCCGATTCGGGGCGCACTCACCCCACCGCTACTGGGGAGCGGCTCAAACGGGAGATTATTGCGAATCGCCTGCTTTGGCTGTTCAGCCGGGGGTTTGGGGATGGGCGGGAAGTTACTGGGAGGAGGGGGCTGGAAAATGGCTCTTCCCTCTGGGGCAGAACGTTGTTGAATCGGGGGCAGATTGCTGAAAACGGGGTTGGAATTTCCAGGGGGATTCCGAGGAACAACGACGACCCCTGGGCTTTTGGCACTGAAAGGTGTCGGCGTAGTCACAGGAGCCGGAGATAACAAAATTGACGAAGGAGACCCCGTTGGCGTCGGCGATGGGGAAGACAAAGGAGGAGGCGTCGGCACTCCCGTCGTTGGAGTCGGCGTTATTGGAACCGGCAACACCTCGGTACCGGGCACTGGTGCCGGGGTAGTGGGTAATGGTGTGGGTGCCGGTGCAGAGGAGATGATAGTGGGACTAGGCTGCATTAGCTTCAGCGTGGCTGCTGTTATCCCCACCCCTAACAGAAAGATGGCTGCCGTCCGGGTCCAGATGGGCGGATTTTTCAACCACTGGGTGCGTTTGAGGGGAGGCAACGCCACCAATTCAGCATTGTATTCATCCAAAGCCGTAGCTAAGTCGAACAGTTGCAGCGCACTCAGCGTTACGACAGGTCCCGTTTCTTCCGTCGCCAAATGCCCCAAAAATAGGTCGTGGGACAAAAGTCCCCTCGGTTGTATATAAGGGACAAAGGTTTGAGGAGTGGGGGATTCAGGCGGCGAAAGAATGGTTGCCGCTTGGGCGGGGGCAGCAGCAGCCATCATCGGCTCGCCTACGGGCATTTGATGCACCACCGGCTGCGATCGCGGGGATTGCTGAAGGAAGTCCTGCACGTAAACGCTAACGGCTTCGCAAAGGCTTTCTAATTGAGCGCGATTTCCGCGGATCGTCACTCGTCGATCTTCTGGCTGTCGCGGATCGTCAAAGCTTAGCTCAAATCGTAGATGCTTCAGCACGGGTTGTCCTGCCCAGCGAGACAGGGGCGAATCTTTCGCCTGGATTTCCAACGTGCAGGTGGGGGGTGTAAAGCGTCGCAAAACCATTTTGCTAATTCAGAGGATTGCTAATTGCTAAGTGTGAATTGCTAGCGGGCGCGATCCAAAAGTGCTAACCAGAGACGCCGATGACCATTGGGGCTACTGTAGAACAGGAGATCGATCAGAAGTTTCAAGGCCAAGTGGCTCAAAGCGTCGGACGATACATTGTCTTCTTCCTCCATGCGTTCCTGGTAAGTGTTGCTGAAGGCATCAAGATAATCTCCTAGTAAAGAAGCTTCGTGGGGTTCCCGGTTTTGCTCGGCTAGCTGTTCGAGCAAGGCAACGGCACGTCGGATTAGCTCTTGCTGCTGTCCGGCAAGGTGACAGACGATTAAAACAAGCGATCGCGCTTCCTCCACATCTAACTTCTTCCGCCCTCCCGAACTCTTCCGCATGGGGTTAGACTGGCGCAATCGCCACAAAGCCACCCGATCTGCCACCATTGACTCTAAATTCAATTGAGCTGCGGCTTGGAGTATCGCGTCGGAACCGATGCCTGCCAATGCTTCGAGCGCCAATAAAATTAAATCCAGTTGGGCTTTGATATTGTCCAACTGTACGGGATCTGGCGCGGAAGCAAGGGGTAAATCCTCCCAGCGGGGGGTTGGCGTCGTTGGTGTCTTCACGATGGAGGGCATATTTTTAGCTTAGGTGACGCAACTGGTAATAACTTCGCCGTTACGAGTCTTGAAACCAGACTATCGCGGTTTTAAGTAAGTTTCCTGTCGTCGCTCATGGCGAATGGCTGACTGTTTTTAAACAATTCGCCATTAGTAATTCGCTACTTAATATAGGCGATTGTGACCCCCGTGCCACCTTCTGGGGTGCCAGCTAATTCAAAACGCTCGATGAGAGGATGCTGTTTCAAGAATTCGTGAACCCCGTCTCGCAGCCTTCCGGTTCCCTTGCCGTGGATAATCCACAAACAGCCTGCATCCATCGCTTGGGCGATCGCTTTCTCTAATGCCATCTCGGCATCCGGAACTCGACTCCCCCGAATATCGACGGTATTTTTGGAGGTGCGAATTGTCGGTTGTGGTTTGGGAGGTGCGGGTGGCTCTTTTGGAGTCGCCGCCGGTTTGGCTTTGGCGATGGGATCGGGTTTTTGACCGTCCAAAGATTCGATATCTTCGAGGGAGACGGTCATTTTCATTAACCCAAATCGCACGCTCATCTGACCCTCTGCGTCGGGATTGCTCAGCACTTCGGCGGTTTGTCCTAGGCGGGGAATCCGGACGCGATCGCCTGTTTTTGGTTTAAATCCCGGCTTGGGTTTGGGAGGCGGCGAGGGCAAAAGATGACGTTCGGCAATTTCATTCAAGGCGTTGGTTGCACTTTGGGCATCTTGAGCGGTAGCTGGACCTTGCTGCAACCGCCGAATGACTTGGGCGATTTCTCCTTTGGCTTGAATCAGGGCTTCCTGCACAGCGCGTTCCTGGGAAAGCTTCAGCTGCTGTTCCCGTTCCTGCAAAGCGGCGGCTTTTCTCGACACCTCCTGATAAAAACGCTCTGCTTGCTGCAACAACTGACTGGCTTCTTGGGCTTTAGTTTCTTGATTGCGCCGTTGTGCTTCCAGTCCAGCAATCACTTGGTTGATGTCTTCTGAAGCACCACCCACATAAGTTTGCGCTTGTTCGACAATTTCCCCCTTCAATCCCAAGCGTCGCGCAATCGTCAGGGCGTTAGAACGTCCTGGAATTCCCCACAACAGGCGATAAGTGGGGCTGAGGGTTCGATCGTCAAATTCTACCGAGGCATTTTCAAAGCGCTCGTCTTCATATTTGAGCGCTTTGAGTTCGCCGAAGTGAGTGGTAGCAATGCTGAGATTGGCATGGTCTGCCAGATATTGTAAAAGCGCGATCGCTAAAGCACTCCCTTCTGCCGGATCGGTTCCCGCTCCCACTTCATCTAGCAAAACAAGGGAATTTGGGGTCATTCCCTCGGTAATTCGGCTGATGCGACGAATATGCCCGGAAAAAGTCGATAAACTCTGCTCTAAAGATTGTTCGTCGCCAATATCCGCCAGCACCAAATCAAACCAAGGCAATTCTACCGGCTCCCGCGCCGGGACAAATAACCCCACCTTTGCCATTAGTGCGGCTAATCCTAAAGTTTTTAGGGTGACGGTTTTGCCGCCAGTATTCGGCCCGGTAATCGTTACGACCCGAATCTCCGGCTGAACCAGTAAATCTACGGGCACGACGGCACCCCCGTTTTCGTGTCGCTGTTGCCAAACCAATAAAGGATGGCGCAACTGGCGCAGGGTGATGGAATTTTCGATTTTCGATTTTCGATTTTCGGCTGGGGATTCTTCCGACGCCTCTTCCGGGTTCCCCGGCTTTTCTGGCGGGGTACGTTCGATAAATCTGGGAGGATTCGCTTCTAACCAATAGCTGTATCGTGCCCTAGCAGCTGCCAAATCCAAAGTCGTCGCCACTGCCAACAACTGCTCTAAATCTGGTTTTACGGCTGCCACTTGTACCGTCAACGCTTGGCGGATGGCTTCTTCTTCGACTTGTTCTTGACGCCGCAACTGCCGCAATTGATTTCCCAATTGCACGATCGCGTTCGGTTCGATAAATAGCGTCGCGCCGCTACCGGAAGTGTCGTGGACGATGCCGGGAATGGCGTCTTTTTGCGGTGCTTTGACGGGGATCACGAAGCGATCGCCCCGCTGTTTGATCGTCTGTTCCTGGACTGCATTGGCTTGGCGCTGCAAGATCCCCTGCAATATCTGATAAATGCGACCGCGTAGCTGCCGCAGTTGGATGCGAATCCCGCCCAATTTGGCACTCGCCCTATCAGCTACGTCTCCCCGCTCATCGATACAGTGGTTAATTTCCTGCTCTAATTCTGGATAGGTGCGGATATCGGCAACCAGCTCTTTCAGCACTGGCACATCTTCTTGATCGTCAATAACGCGCCGCAGACGCCTAACTCCAACTAAGGTGGTCGCGATCGCTAACAACTCTTCCCCTGCTAAAATTCCCTGAAGTTCCGCCCGCTCCAGAGAATCTCCGATGTCCTGAATTCCTTCAAAACTCAACCCTGGAGAAAGACGATTCTCCAACTGGTAAATTTCCTGAGTTTGGGCGATCAGTTGCAGGCTCTCTGGCTGAGTCGCTGGGATTTGCAGATGATTGGCAGCGATCGCGCCCAACTTCGTGGCAGCAAAGGTAGACAAATGCTGACACAGGCGGGGCCATTCGAGTAATTCTAAGGTCTCAGATTGAATCAAAGCTTAAAAGCTATATCTAAATATTCAAGTGCTTATCTATATTAATTTTAAGCTCTGATTAACTGACCGCACGAGAACAAACATCCGCCAGCACCGCTTTCTTTACGCAAAGGCACCTTCCATCTCATACTGGCTTTCGGTAAGTGTAGCCCACCCAGTTTCCTCCCAAGGTTCCAGAACTCCGGCTGACTCTAAGGGAGCGATCGCTTCCAAGTGCATCAGCTCCTCTGTGTCAAAATCATCAAATATTTCAGTGAGTGCTTGCAAGTCGCGCTGCCTCATCGGCATTTGCATCACTGTGAAATAGCAAGCCAGCGCTGACTTGTTGGTAGATGCAGACATTTGCGTTCCTGATGAAGATAATTGCTTCAACCTAAAACAGGCTTTAGCTGCTTACCTCTATCCCTTTAGTGAAGTTTATTGCTCTTAAACTCTGCCTTTAGGGGGATGTTATTTATAAAATCACTTAAACTTAACTCCAAAATTCTCTTTATAGAGAATACAAATTAAAAAAAGTTATCTTTTTTCCGGTTTTTCAGGAATGGCGGCTAGGCTAGTGATGTTTTATCTCAGTTCACGCGATGTGCAGGTTTAAGAAAGCCGTTTGATCGAGGCGAGGGATTACCTACATTTGATGAAACCAAGAGTTTCAACTTCAGGCAAACTGAGCCAACAACTGAGCCAAAGAGTGAGCCAAAGAGTGAGCTGAATCGCCAATAACGCTCTGAGATGATCTAAGTGCAGTCAGTTTAATTAATCGATGAAGCGCAAAGACGAACTTCTCTATTAAGGACTTTCTTGCGTAAGTCTTGAAACGATGGAATTTCTAACTCAATTAAGGACACTAGGCATTCATGCTGTTTAATTCAGCCAACCTACCCTACTGGATGTTTCTAGGGATGGGAGTCCTTTTATTCCTATTGGTAATTGTTTCCGGTGGAGGAGACGCCGACGTAGATGCCGACATAGACGCTGACATAGATACCGACGTAGATGTTATAGACGTAGACACCGACACGGATGGTAGCTTTAACTCCTTGGAAATTTTGGGATGGTTGGGCATTGGCAAAGCGCCGCTAATCCTATTATTAGGAACTGACTTTAGCCTTTGGGGTGTCATCGGCTGGATGCTCAATGTTTGGGTTGGTAGCCTCACAGGTGGCATCCCCTACCGTTTTTTTGGGTTAGGGGGAGTGGTGTTATTAAGTTCAATGGCAATCAGCTTGTTTCTAGGGGGGTTGATTTCTCGACCTCTAGGAAAAATCTTTGCTGCCTTTGGGGAAGATGCCAGTAGCGATCGCTTAATTGGTTGTTTCGGTACGGTAAGTTCTGCCTTTATTCCCCATAAACACAGAGGCAAAATTGGTCAGGTAGATGTCATCGATTCAGCGCGAAATCTTGTCACCGTCAGCGCCACTTTACCTGATTGGGCAACGGTTCTCCCGCGTCGCAATGAAAAAGTCTTAGTCATTGAACGTTTGGAACACCACTATTTAGTCGTCGCTAAAGATAGTCCCGATCAAGAGCATTGGCTAGAAAATGCATCCAAAATCAAGTAAGAAATCTCTGAAGAATAGAATTCACCGCGCTCCAAGCCAAGTCTACCTATGCGCTTACGCTAACCCTGACTTTAGAAATTCAACTTGCCTAAATAGATAGGTTTTATCTGTATAGCCGTAACGTCCAATTGCTAGAGAAACTAACAGCTAACAACCAACTTCTTCAAAATTATGCTATTTTGGCTTACCTTCATCCAATCATTACCAATTGCTACCACATCTGAACTCTCGGAGCAACAATGGCAAACCGAGGCAAATTTACCCAAAAATGAGTCTACTTTAATCGCTCAAACCCTGCCTGCCCCGATACAACCAACGATTGCCCAACTGGGAAGTGGGATTGTCTTCCCAGGAATTATTGGGGCTTTGGTTTTATTACTGCTATTTAGCATTTGGGCATATACGCGAGTTTATGTTGTTACACCCAACAACGAAGCCTTTGTGAGGACAGGCGGCGTTTTCATTAAAAGTAAATCCGTTATCCTCTATGGTGGTTGCGTTGTTTTACCTGGCTTTCATCAGCTTACCCGCGTACCTTTGCGAGAAATTTCGATTGATGTTGAACGCACCGGGAAGCTGGCGGTTCGTACCCAAGATTACCTCCGGGCAAATATGCGGGTGACTTTCTATGTCTGCATCAATGCCGACGAACAAGATGTTTTAACAGCAGCAGCTAGGCTATCTAGAGCTGGAAAAATTACGCCGGAAGATATTAAAGATGCTCTGGAAAAACGCGCAGATGATGCGATTCGAGCAGCGGCGAAAAATAAGAGTCTAGCCGAGATTGATTCAGACAAGATTGGGTTTGCTGATGCTGTTTTAAATTTAGTTCAGCAAGATTTGAAGAAAGTCGGTTTAACGCTGAACAATATTGCAATTTCGGAAATTGAAGAAAGCGATACCTACGATACGAATAACTTTTTTGATGCTCAAGGCGTGCGACTGCGGACTGAAACGATTCAACGCTCGATTCAACAAAAAAGAGAAGTTGAATTAACGACTCAAGTTACCATTGAGCAGAAAGAACTGGATGCTCAAAAGCGATCGCTCCAAATTGAACAAGAGAAAGAAAACGCCAAACAAGAGCAACAGTTACAAGTAGAAGCACTCAAAGCTCAGAAACAGCGGGAAATCCAAGAATCCAGAGACAGAGAAGCAGCAACAGTACAGCGTACCAAGATTTTGCAGCTTAAATCCGTTGAAGAAGAAGAAATTCGCAAGAAATTGGGAGTACAGCAAAGCCAAATTGAGGCAGATATTTCCCTAGAGGAACGCAACAAACAGCTCAAGGTGGCGCAAGCACTGCAAAAACAAGAAGCAGAAGTTGCGGAAATAACCCGTCAACGCATCATTCAAGAGGAAGAAATCAACAAAAAACTGGCAGTACAACAAAGCCAAATTGAGGCAGATATTTCCCTAGAGGAACGCAATAAACAATTCAAGGTGGCGCAAACACTGCAAAAACAAGAAGCAGAAATGGCGGAAATTATTCGTCTACAGACAGTAGAATCCTCGAAACTGCAAGCGCAAGTGCAGGTAGCGGAGTCTGAAAAACTGTCAAGAATTGCCCAAGAAGAGGTAGCGATCGCAGTCGCCAACAAAAAACGGGAAAGCTTTGTCGCTGAGGCACAGCAAGCGAGAGCAGAATCATCTGTGACAACGGCAAGTGCAGTTGAGAAAGCCGAACGGGACAAACAGCTTTCCATTATTGCCGCCGAACGAGAAGCCCAAGAGAAGAGTATTAGCGATCGCAACGTTGTCGAAATTGACGCTTTCCGACGCAGAAGGCAAGCCGAAATCGCCCAACAAGCAGCAGAACTAGAAGCCGAAGCAATTCGCACCCTAGCAGATGCCAACCGCGACAAAGCCTTAGCCGAAGCTGAAGGTATTCAAGCCCAAATTGCTGCCCAAAATACGATTAGCGACGCTAACCTCACTGCCAAGATTATCACCACAATTTGGCCCGATCTAGCAGATAAATTGCCAGAAATTGTCAAGGCATTGGCACCGCAACCAGGAGTGATCGGCGATGCCCGAATTTACTCCTTCCCCGGCGCAAATGGCAACAACGGCAACGGTGCAGGTGACATCAACAAAATGTTACTATCTACCAGCGGTTTAGCCTTAATTAACACCTTGCTTGAAGATGGCAAATTAGGCTCATTAATTGGTCAAGTTAGTAATCTGGTTCGTAGCAACAACGGTAGCATTCCGCCAGAAGCTCTCACTGCCATGATTTCCTCAGTAGAAAAGCCAAGCCAAAATAACAACCAAGACGGTATACAAACCAGTTAAACCCTCGTTCCAACCCCTCTCCTGTAGAGACGCGATATATCGCGTCTCTTTTCCGTAATTGGCAAGGCGTTTATGTCTTCTTGTCCGAGAAGCATTGCCATATCCACCCTACTTTGGGAAGATGCCACTTACGAACGGCTGAGCCAAGTTTGAAGGGAATTTTACCCAGGCAAATCCAGCCACACGACAATGAGACGGTTAATCCTCCCCCTAATCGGGTTGCTGGCGCTTTTCACCTCTAGCTGTCGTTCTGAACGTGTGGTAGCCACCCCAGAACAAGTTGTACGCCAAAACAACCTCTGTCCCTCTCCCACAACCCAAGCTCAGGACTTCCGTGTGCTGGGTACCCGCCAATGGTCGCAGGGTGTAGTGGTACTCTATAACGCCATCTGCCCCAGCAGCGATCGCAAGCAAGCGCCGCCGCAGATATTTGGTTACAGCGTGCTTGTCAGTAAAGGAAGTGGCTGGGAACAGATTGGTAATGACAGCGCTGAATTCTTTCTGGATCGCCCACAGCTACCGCCAGAGGAGCTGGTATGGTATGGAGGCAGCAACTACTCGAACAATCAAGGTGAGACTTACGCCCTCACTTACGGTAAAGTACTCTCGCCAAAAGTTGCTGCTGTCGAAATAACCTTTGATAACGGGAAAATTCTGCGCGACGAAGCCACTAACGGTGTTTTTGTCCTAATATCACCAGGAGCTAATCATTCTTGCCAAATGCGGGTACTGGGTAAGGATGACAAAATACTGCGGCGCATCAATGATGTGAATTTTGTACAAAATAATCGGTGCTGATCGCTTTTTTGAGAATGCGATAGCGAAGCGCTGACAAGTCAGTTCGCGCTTTTGCAATTTTCACCAAATAGGGAATGCAATCGCAGCGCCTCACTTCCTATGCTTCCTCACTCAGTAGTTTTTCCTTCAGTTCCTGGCACTCTTTCGCTAACGGTATGCCTAAATCTGTAGCGATGGATAAGGCGCGATCGCAATACTCAAGAGCCAAAGCGCGATCGCCTAATTTTAGATGAAGTTCTGCCAAGTCGTTGAAAATTACAGCCTGACCCGAACGATAGCCAATTTCTAGAAAAATCTTTAAAGCCGTCTGCAACTTTTCCAGAGCTTCTGAATACTGCTCAATTTTGAATAGAGTATTCCCCAGATTTCCCAGTGCAGTTCCCTCACCGTGGCGGTTGCGAATTTCTCGTGCAATGGTCAAATGCTGCTGGATATAGTCGATGGATTCGGGATATTTCCCTAGACAGGAGCAAGCACTTCCCAAATTTCCCAGTGCAATTCCCTCACCCTTGCGATCGCCAATTTGCTGTGCAATTGTCAAACTCTGCTGGTAATAATCGATGGCTTGGAGATAATTCCCTAAAGAATAGTAAACACTTCCCAAATTTCCTAGTGCGCTTCCCTCACCCTTGCGATCGCCAATTTCTCGTGCAATGGTCAAACTCTGCTGGCAATAATCGATGGCTTGGGGATAATTTCCTAGAGTACGATAAACACTTCCCAAATTTCCCAGTGCGGTTCCTTCACTCTTGCAATCGCCAATTTCTCGTGCAATGGTCAAACTCTGCTGGTAATAATCGATGGCTTGGGGATATTCTCCTAGAAAGTAGTAAGCACTTCCCAGATTTCCCAGTGCAGTTCCCTCACCCTTACAATCGCCAATTTGCCGCGTAATAGTCAAATGCTGCTCGTAATACTCTATGACTTGGGGATAATTTCCTATAGTTTGGTAAACAATTCCCAGATTTCCCAGTGCAGTTCCCTCACCCTTGCGCTCGCCAATTTTTTGTGCAATGGTCAAATGCTGCTGGAGATATTCGATGGCTTGGGAATAATTTCCTAGAAAATAGTAAGCATTTCCCAAACCGCCATAGCAAATACCATTCCAATGATCGTTTAACTTACCTAACATTCTGTTGTACAGTTCAATCTGTTGGTGATAGTAACCCCAAATTCCTAATTGATTGTGTAATTGTTCCTTACTAGGAATATCGAGGCGAATAGAAAGGATTTGGCTAACTTCTTCCCAGAATCCTACCTCAGAGAAATGGTGAAATGCTTCCAGGTAGCCTTGCACTTTCTCTAGGTTAGAGGCATCTGGCTCTGGTTCATACGCCGTGCGCCACATCTCAGCAGCAATATAGTGATCGTCTTGCCACTCTAACCCTTGATTAGAGATTTTTCTAAGCAGTTCATAGGCTGTATTCCGAATCAAGTTATGCTGACGGAGCAAAAATTGACCCGTGTGAGTAACTGCCTCTCTAAAAACGAGATAGCGAGATTCTATAGTTCCCAGTGCAGTTGCTTTTTCTTGTTCTGTGCAACTCCCCAGCATTGACAGCCAGAATCTTTCTGGCACTGGATGCCGATAAACGGAACTGCGAAGGAGGAGTGTATAGGCATAGGGTACATCTTGCTGCAACCGTTCTAAAGACTTCCTCACCCTGTCTTTAACTCGCAGTTGCAACTCCTGATGACCAATCGCTGCTTCAATGGCTTCAAATTCTTGACGGTATTTGTTCCAGTACGCCACCACATTGCCATTAAACGGCTGAGCAAGGATTTCCCCAACAATCACTTCGATAACTAGCGGATGTCCTTCATAAGCTTTCCCCATCCGCTTGAGATAATCTGCTGTCTCTGATTCTGGCGGAATCTCCTTTTCATCTCTGTGGAACAACTTCTGAAACAACTCGAAGTGTTCGTTTTCATCAAGTCCCGTTAACCGTTCCTCATGCCAAAATCTTCGAGACTGGCAACTTTTAAACTGCGTTGGTAAATCCTGTGAAGTCAAAATCAGCCGACTTTGGCATTCCCCACCCGCCAGCAAGCGATTAAAAAATTCCCACCACCGCTCATTCTCAAACTCATTCCTGGCAGTATCCTCATCCCCTTTCCCTTTCAGCAGAAATTCTAGGGAATCTATCTGCACAAAGTAACGGTGATTTCGCAGCTTTTGCACCAAGCGATTTAGCAAGCCATCTGCATTTTTGCGCTCATCTGCCGTTACCTCTTCTCCCAGTTGGGTCAGCAGCGTATCTGCGGCGCTGACAAAATCTCGCATACCCCTATCATAAAAATTTACACATTTATACTGTTGCCAGTCTTCCCGCAACTCAACACTAGCCAAGCGTTCAGCTAAAGCGGTCTTACCTTGTCCCGCGATACCAGTAATAACTAATACTCGGCATTGTCCCCGCAACTTTTCGCTTAATTGGCGACTCAGTTCTCCTCGCTCTACCCAAGTCTCCTCGTCATAGGCACTACAAGGGATTGACGGAGTTTGAGGCTGGTTGACGGTCTTTTCTTCATTCTCACTACCCCTAACGATTTGAGAATTGCTACTGATTAACTCAGGCTTCTTATTGGCAAATAAAGTAATTAATGCAGGTAACTTGCGCTCTTCGTCTCCCTGAATATCAAAATTTTTATAAAGCTGTCTTAAATGCTGTTGGACAGCCTCTTCGCTCCCATTACAAAGCTCACAAGCGATTTTTATTTTGGTATCACCTGCCAAGATTTTCAGAAGTACCTGTTTGCGCTTAGAAGGTAGCTTATCTAAAGTTTCTTTTATTTGCCTTTCGTTCATATAAAGGAATTCTCATAAAACTGAGATTCTTCTCACTACCAATATATGAGAGTCTGTTGCCCAAAACTGTAAAAAGATGAGTTACAGCGCAATCGTTAAACGAAGACAGCCCATGAAAGACTTCAACTGCTTCATAAAAGCCCTGGAAATCACCCAGATTGTAGTGGCTCTTTTTGCTTATTCCCAGCCTTTGGGAATTGCCGCTGGTGCAGCCATTCTCGGCTACCTGTACCTAATACCCAACAACGACGAAAATGATGAGGATGAAAATCAAGACGAGAAATAACGGAACCTTAAGCAAAGAAGCGATCGCTCCGTGATTCCACTAGACTCAACCAAGGATGCGATCGCCCAAGCTAACTTGACCCTCCGCCCAGAACAAATTTCTCATTGAATTTGATACTCTAACTTAAATAGTCTTGGGAACGGGAAGTTAAGAGTGGATATTCAAATTGGGCGGGGTAAGACAGCTCGCCGAGCTTATGGCATCGATGAAATAGCGCTAGTGCCTGGAAATCGGACACTAGACCCCAGTTTGGCTGATACCCGCTGGCGCATCGGCGGCATCGAGCGAGAAATACCGATTATTGCCAGTGCGATGGATGGGGTAGTAGATGTCCGCATGGCAGTTTTACTCTCTCAACTGGGGGCATTAGGCGTCCTCAACTTAGAAGGAATTCAAACTCGCTATGAAAACCCAGAGCCGATTTTAGATCGCATCGCCTCTGTGGGCAAAGAAGAGTTTGTCGCGCTGATGCAAGAACTCTATGCAGAACCCGTTAAGGAAGAATTAATCGAACGACGGATTCAAGAAATTAAGCAACAAGGCGGCATCGCAGCCGTCAGCGCCACACCAGCGGGAGCGACAAAGTACGGCGCAGCGGTGGCAAAAGCGGGTGCTGACTTGTTCTTTGTGCAAGCGACGGTGGTTTCCACCGCTCACCTCTCGCCTGAGTCAGTGACCCCCCTGGATTTGGCTCACTTCTGTCAAGAAATGCCCATCCCGGTCATTTTAGGGAACTGCGTCACCTACGACGTGACGCTGAACTTAATGAAGGCGGGTGCGGCTGGCGTGCTGGTGGGGATTGGTCCCGGTGCCGCTTGTACCTCTCGCGGCGTTTTGGGAGTAGGGATTCCCCAAGCAACCGCGGTTGCCGACTGTGCAGCCGCTCGCGATGACTATTTCCACGAAACCGGCAACTATGTCCCCGTGATTGCCGATGGCGGTTTAATCACTGGCGGCGATATCTGCAAGTCGCTTGCCTGCGGTGCTGACGGCGTGATGATTGGTTCTCCGTTTGCCAGAGCCAAAGAAGCACCCGGACGGGGGTATCATTGGGGGATGGCAACACCTAGCCCCGTTCTCCCTCGTGGTACACGCATTCGCGTCGGCACGACGGGAACGTGCGAACAAATCCTGCGCGGCCCCGCTGGTCTGGATGATGGCACCCATAACCTGCTGGGAGCCTTGAGAACCAGTATGGGCACGCTGGGAGCCAAAGATATCAAGGAGATGCAGCAAGTTGAAGTCGTTATCGCACCCTCTTTGCTGACCGAAGGGAAGGTCTACCAGAAGGCACAGCAGTTGGGAATGGGTAAATAAACTCACTGACTCATTTGCGTTCCTTAAGAAATTCCGGACTCCTGCTTAGAGGGCTGGAAAATCTAAAGCTGTCGCTTAGAATAGAGAAAGCGGAGACGAATGTTTCCGTTCACTCCTCACACCACACTCCGCCCGGACTACTGTTCGGGCGGTTCCTTTTCTGGGGTTAAAATCACCGCCAGCCAGCCAGCAGTCAAACCCACTGACTCGTCAATTATGTCTAAATGTATACCTTTTGAGTCAGAAAATGTCTGTTTTGCCTATGGTAGAATTTGCTAAAAATTAGAAACTGTTACGCTTAAGGATTTCTAGGCATGTCATCAGCCGCACAAGTTACAGACGCTTCGTTTAAACAAGAAGTACTTGACAGTGAAGTTCCCGTTCTAGTAGATTTCTGGGCACCCTGGTGCGGACCTTGCCGGATGGTTGCGCCTGTGGTGGATGAAATTGCCCAGCAGTACGACGGTCAAGTAAAAGTAGTCAAACTCAATACCGATGAAAACCCTAACGTTGCCAGCCAGTATGGGATTCGCAGCATTCCCACGCTCATGATTTTTAAAGGCGGTCAACGGGTGGATATGGTGGTGGGAGCGGTTCCCAAAACCACTTTGGCAAATACTTTGGAAAAGTATCTCTAACCAACTTTTTCTCAGCAAGAATGGATAAACCGTCAGCATAGTTACCTATTTTTGCGGGAAATCGCTGCTTATCAACCCAGACTCTCTAAGTTGAGTTGACAGTTCTGCTTGTCATTTGTCTTTTTTACTCGCCTTCTTGAACCATTCAGTAGGTTGTTTTAAATAACGAAAGATATGCACGATCTGAAAAAACCCGTTTTCTTGTAGAAAACGGGTTTTTTTGAGGAGTTCCGCCCCCTTAATGGAAGCTTCAACCTTTCTGTTAGACAGGCGCTGAAAGCCGATTAGGGAGAAAATCGTATAGGATGATACCAGTAGCGGCGATGCTGGGGCGAATCCCGTTAGAATAGAGTGCCGCTGGTGCTTGCATAAATTATGACCATCACTCCTCCTTCTAATGCCCTTGAGTCACTGCAATCAGACGTAGCCGATCTAATTCACCAGCTACCGAACCTGAAACACGGAAAATGGATACAACGGGCGCTGTCAGTGCTGGTGCGACTGGCTGGGGAGGAAATCGACCGGCTGGACTGGAAAATCTTGAGCGCTTCTATGCAAGATATGGAGCGGGCATTTCAAGTTTTTTATCCTTATCGACACGTCCGCAAAGTAACGATTTTTGGTTCGGCTCGCCTTGCGTCTGATAGCCCCGAATACCTCATGGCGGTTGAGTTTGCTCGCCGTGTCACCCAGCTCGGTTATATGGTGATGACGGGTGCCGGTGGGGGGATTATGCAGGCGGGAAACGAAGGCGCGGGAGCTGAAAAATCGTTTGGTTTGAATATTCAGCTACCTTTTGAGCAGGGAGCAAACCCGTTTATTGAAGGCGACCCCAAGCTGATTCCTTTTAAGTATTTTTTCACCCGGAAGCTGTTTTTCCTGCGAGAAAGCGATGCGATCGCTCTCTTTCCCGGTGGCTTTGGCACGCAGGATGAAGCCTTGGAGTGTTTGACGCTTTGCCAGACGGGAAGATATGGTCCTGTGCCGATGGTCTTAATTGACCGTCCTGGCGGCGATTACTGGTCGTCCTGGGATGCTTATGTTCGCAAGCATTTAGTCGAACCCGGTTTAGTGAGTCATGACGATCCAAATCTGTATACCATTACAGATAACTTAGATGTCGCTTGTGAAGCGATCAATCGCTTTTACCGGGTTTATCACTCCAGCCGCTATGTTGAGGATAAATTTGTCCTTCGTCTTAAGTCTGAAGTATCGGATGCAGAAGTTGAACAGCTGAATGCTGATTTCAGCGACATCTTGGTGAAGGGACGAATTGAAAAAACTCAGGCATTACCCCAAGAGGCAGTGGATGAAACATTGGATTTGCCTCGTCTGGTTTTGTACTTCAACCAACGGGATTTGGGGCGCTTGTACCAGATGATTTCTACGATTAACCAGATGGTAACTCCGCCACCCTCTGTAGCAGCGCATCCAGAGCTTAAGTAATGGGTTCAGTCAACTTAAATGTTGATTACTTGTGAGTGCTACCATCGGGCATTCTTGTGTTTGTCAGGTCAGTCTGGTGCAGCTTGGTCTGGTTCAAGTTGGCACGGCTCAAGTTAGTCTGTTTTAAGTTAGCGTAACTCAGGTCAGCATACTCCAGGTTCGCTTGGCTCAGGTTCGCCTGACTCAGATTCACTTGGTTGAGATTGGCACCCCTCAGATTGGCCTGCGTTAAAGTGGCATAACTCAAATTAGCGAACTTTAGGTTGGCGCGGCTGAGGTTGGTGTCACTCAGCTTAGCAAAACTCAAATCAGCCGACTCTAGGTTTACACCGATTAAAGTGGCACCGCCGAGGTTGACTTCGCTCAGATTAGCTGTACTGAGGTTGGCATGACTAAGATTGGCATCTGTAAGGTTGGCACCACTGAGGTTGGCACCATATAAGCTGGCACCCACTAAAGCTGCATCATTGAGATTGGCACTACTTAAGTTAGTGCTTCTTAAGTTGGCACCGCCTAAGTTAGCACCGCTTAAGTTAGCATTTATGAGGCTAGCACTGCCTAGATTAGCAGTCTGGAGGCGCACCAGTTTCAGAGTTGCTCCTCTCAAATTGCCATGCCTCAGGTCAACTCCTGTTAAATCTGCACTGCTGAGTTCAGCACTGCTCAGGTTGGCATTGTATAGGGAGGCACATCCCAGATTGGCCTTACTTAAGTTAGCTTGGCTCAGGTTGGCATCTTTAAAATCGGCACAATCACTCCAACTTGACTGCACTTCAACTAAACTGGCTCCTCTCAGGTCAGCACTGCTTAGGGATACACCCGCGAGGTTTGCCTGATTCAACTTCGCATTTCTGAGTTCAGTACCCTTCAGGTTTGCTTTTATCAACTTGGCTTCGCTTAAGTCGGCACCATTCAGACTTGCTCCAGCTAAGTTGGCACCGCTTAAATCGCATCCTCGACACTGTTTTGTTTTGAGCAACTGCCGAAGGTGCTGTTTTCTCAACTGCGTGATTTGGTGTTCTTGGAATAGACGAGTCACGGTGTTGAGAGTGACAAAACTTAGGGTTAGCAATGCTACAGCTGCCAGTACCCCTTGTTTTGTAGGACGCAGGAGAGTCTTGGGAATTGTGGTACGGCGTAATACATCAATCGGCTTGAGTGCTTCCAGAGCAGTGACCGCATTGGGATAGCGATTTTTACAGTTGGGTGCCGTCATTTTTTCCAGCCAGCGGATAAACTGTGGATTCAGTTTTGGCACCCTCGGCTTAAAATCGATCCGAAAAGCTTCATCAACTAAATTGCCAATTTCAGTGGATTTGGTTTGGGTGAGCAAGCAAACCAGCGTTGCACCGAGACTATATAAGTCAGATGCTTGGGTGAGTTGACGATTGAACACCTGTTCTGGCGGCATAAATCCCAACGTGCCTTTGACGGTGCTGCTGGCGGCGACTTCTCCACCTCCAATGCGAGCCAAGCCAAAATCTACCAGGTAAACCTTCAATTGTTCATCCACTAAGATATTTTCCGGCTTAATATCTCGATGAATAATCGGGGGATTTTGCTGTTGTAAGTAGACTAAAACTTCTAATAGGGAAACGGCAATTCGCTTGACTTCCTCTGGAGTAAAGTGACGTGACGTAGACAGGGAGGAAGCGGGTTTATATTCTTGAACCAGGCAAAAGCCGCTTGGGGTTTCAAAGGAATCGAGGTACTGGGGAATGCTGGGATGATTCAGACAGCGCAATAGTTGAATTTCTTGCTCGTAAGCATCATAATCTGACCAGCTGGCACCGGATTGGGCAAACTGAAACTGCTTAATCACAACGTGCTGCTGGGTTTTTTCCCTCGTTGCCAAACTCGTTGCCAGATAAGTGACTCGACCCCCGGCGCGATTTTGTCCTAGCTCTCGTTCTACTTGATAGCCTTGGCTAGAAAAGTCTGCTAAATTACCCATGAGCCTACCTATCGATAGATGTAGGTGGTGAGTCTTTTATAACAGATGGCTGCAAAAGTAACGGATGCGATCGCTCTGTTTTTGCTATCATCCAGATTGCTCGTTGGAACCACTTGCATTAAGCTATCGATGAACCGAGCCATCGGGCATGATGGTATCTGTCAGCTTGGCTCCGGTTATCGTGACACCCTCTAAGTTGGCATCTTTGAGGTTCGCTCCCCTGAGGTCAGCACCCGTCAAGTCGGCACCCTCAAGGTCAGCCGCTTCCAGATTGGCATCCCTGAGTTTGACTCCTCTCAGGTCGGCACTCCCCAAGTAAGCATCCTGGAGGTCGGCACCTTCGAGGTTGGCACCCCTGAACTTAACAATGGTTAAATCGGCAACTGCCAAGTAAGCATTCCTGAGGTCGGCACCCGTCAAGTCGGCACCGATGAGGTTAGCACCCCTGAGATAGGCATCTCGAAGGTTGGCACCCGTTAGATAGGCGTTACTCAAATCGGCTCGACTCAGATGAACATAGCTTAAGTCGCATCTGTCACAGTGGTTAGTTTCCAACAACTGCCTGACGAGATCCGCTTTAACTAAACTGGGTCTGTCTTTGACCGTGGCAAACCCCAGGGATGTTAACACTAATCCAGCGGCAAGAATCTTAGTTTTTGTGGGACGGTCTAGAGTTCCGAATGCCTTGGCATAGCGGACAATATCACTTGGCTTGAGTACGCGGCGGCGAACACCAATCGACCTCAGAGCTTCTAGGGCATCCACTGCACGCTCGAAGCGATTTTTGAGGCTGGGTGCCGTCATTTTTGAGAGCCAGTCTACAAATTGCCGACTCAGATGCGGCACCATCTGCTTAAAATCGATCCGATAAGCTTCATCAACTAAATTGCCAATTCCAGTAGATTTGGTTTGGGTGAGCAAGCAAATCAGCGTCGCGCCGAGACTATATAAGTCAGATGCTTGGGTTAGCTGACGATTGAACACCTGTTCTGGCGGCATAAATCCCAACGTGCCTTTGACGGTACTGCTGGCGGCGACTTCCCCACCTCCGATACGAGCCAAGCCAAAATCTACCAGGTAAACCTTCAGTTGTTCATCCACTAAGATATTTTCCGGCTTAATATCTCGATGGATAATCGGGGGATTTTGCTGTTGTAAGTAGACTAAAACTTCTAACAGGGCAATGGCAATTTGCTTGACTTCCTCTGGGGTAAAGTGACGCGATGTAGAGACACAGGGAGCCGGTTTATATTCTTGAACCAGGCAAAAGCCAGTGGGAGTTTCAAAGGAATCGAGGTACTGGGGAATGCTGGGTGAGTTCAGCTGCTGTAGCACCTTAATTTCTTGCTCATAAGCTTGATAGTCTGACCAGCGGGCACCCGAATGGGCAAACTGAAATTGCTTGATAACGACGCGCTGCTGTGTATTGGTACGGCTTGCCAGGTAAGTAACTCGACCCCCGCAAGGGTTGTGCCCTAGCTCTCTTTCGATTTGATAGCCTAAATCGGAAAAATCTGGGAATTCGCTCATGATGGTTAGGCGACGATAACCCCTACAAGTATCGCTACGCGGTAAGCGCAGCGTGCTGTAGGCTTTGGCACTTTTCCCACTATAGCTGCCTGTAAAAGCAGATGATGGGACATCGCTCCGACTCACTGGCGGCAGCGTCTCTAACAGCAATAGAAACTTCTTTCCTTAACTGAGTTCCCCAAAACCTGCCGAAGTTATCATCCTTAAAAGCACGGTGAGTTTATAGTTGATACTGTAAAATCGGGTTTTCGAGCGATCGCGTCTTTTGTGAAATTTGTTTGTATTTAATGATACAAACCGATGAATTGATAGCGGGTTGCCGATATCTTTACGAAAACTTTAAGAAGATTATCCGGGATATACATTTTCTTCACCTTATCTTGATGCTTTCTTCAAAAAAATTGCTTAAGATAAGTGTTTATACGGATAAATTTTGCAAGTCTATTCTCTATCTACGGGTAGATGTTAGTGTACTTACGTAAGTAAAATCGGCTAATTCATCCCCCTAAAGGCTGAAAAAGTAAACTAATGGATTGAAAAAGTACCTGACTTTTGTGGCTTAAGTAGAAAGCTGCGCTGATAACAAATAACTTTATAACGGCTCAGGAGCTGCTCTATATGCTGAAATTTAGCATCGTAATTACAACCTATAATCGTTTACCGCTGCTGCGGCGGGCGATTGAATCAGCGCTCGCGCAAACTTTGCCCTGCGAAGTGGTAGTAGCAGATGACTGTTCCACGGACGGTACCGAAGAATACGTCCGCAGCTTGGGCGATCGCGTAGTTTACTACCGCAACCCAGTCAATAGCGGTCACTCCGCTACCGTAAATGCTGGGGTTGCCGTGGCAACCGGAGACTGGATCAAACCGCTGGATGATGATGACTATCTGGCACCCAACTGTGTCTGGGAAATGGTAAAAGCGATCGCTCAACGTCCTCAAGCAGCGATTTGCTCGTGTCAAGCCGTTCAAGTTGATGTCAATGGTGAAGAAGTTACCCGCACCAAGCCGAGCGGTCCTGGCAAACTATTTTACGTGAAACAAGAGGATATCCACTACGGGATGTTGATGGAAGTAGTTCCTTTTGGGACACCCGTTCAAGTTGCTTTCAAAAAAGATGCCTTTCTCAAGTCAGGCGGTTGGGATTCGGCTTTAGATGGTAACTGCGATGACATCGACTCTTGGGTGAAAATTGCCCAATATGGGGATGCCGCATTTGTTAATCAGTATCTTACCTTCCGGACATTATGGCCGGGTGGATGCAATCAGAAGTTTTCACTGCAAAAACGGTTAGAAACCAATATCTTAATCAAGGAAAGAATCTACCCGTTAGTGCATGAAAAATATCGCTCGTCTATTCCGAAACTTGAGGAAATTAAGGCGTTTCTCAAACTGCATTGGAGTTTGGTAGGACTCAAGCAAGGAAAAATCTTAATGGCACTCAAGATGGCATATCCAGCCATGTTTTCGCTTGCCGCTTGGATTTCTTTAGCGAGAGTTACTTATTCCAGAAAAATCAATACTCAGGCTCCTACCGTGCCTCAAGAAGTTGTAACCTACAGAACGGCTTCTATTTAAACTGTAGCCGGTACAATCAGTTATCAGCTATGTTAAATAGGTGATAACTGATTTGAATAAGAATGCAGCTTCACGTATTTAATAAAATCTTGCAAGAAAGTAGGAAGCAAATAGAAGCCGATCGCCTGATCCTCTTCTTGAATGGCGGAACTGTATTAGTATTTTTGGCGCTGTCAGTTTACGCAAAATTTCTGGGAAAAGGTCAAGGGATTGAATTTCTTTTTGCAGATCCCTTCTCAATCCGACGACCCTACTACGGCTTATTAACGAGTGTCTCTGAAGTGTTATGGTGCCTTTCAGGTACAGTTTGTTTGTTTAGCTTTAGCTTGCTAAACATAATTTCTCCCAATCGCAAAGCAAATCTATTTATCTTATGTTCTGCGATTGGGATTTTTGTTTTATTAGCCGACGATTTATTTCGGATTACCTTAATTTTGAGAGATGTAGCTAAGGTGCCCAAAGGGGTGATGTACTTAGTATACGGTACTGGCGCGATCGCTTATGGTTTATGCTTCTGGCGCAAACTTTTATCAACGCCTTATGTATTGCTGATAATTGCGGGTATCTTATTTGGCATTTCTGGCTTAGTGGACATCTTGCACATCAAAGGAAATGGTACTCCGGCAATGCTAGAAGATGGCACGAAGTTACTGGGAATCCTCAATATCGCATTTTACTTTTGGTACGTTTGTCGTCAGGAAGTCATGCAGAGAAAGTATGGCATCAGTTGAGCAGTTGCTGTTAAGTCTTGCATTAGATAATTACCTCATGTAAGGCTTTCAACAACTCTTCTGTAGTGTAGGGTTTTGACAAAACGGTTGTGACCCCAGCGCGAGCCAGCTCACTCACCCTATCGTTAGATAAGAGTCCGCTAACCGCAATAATTTTAACTTGCGGGTTAATTTTTTGTAGCGTGCGAATCGTTGTTGGCCCGTCCATAGACGGCATCATCATATCGAGGAGTACAACACTAATTTCCGTTTTATGCTGGGCATACAGTACGACTGCCTCAATCCCATCGCTCGCAGTTAAAACTTTATAGCCATAAGTTTCTAGAGATGCTTGAGTCACTTGAGAAATTGAAGCTTCGTCATCAACAACCAGAATACACTCGCCGTTTCCAGTTAACAGATTAGATGGTTTTTTTAGAGCTTGCGATGTTAATTCTCCCTCGATTGCTGGCAAGTAGATCTTAAATTCTGTGCCTTTTCCCACTTCGCTATATACATTCAAAAACCCACCGTGGCTTTTGATGATGCCAAGAACCGTTGAAAGACCCAGACCCGTACCTTTGCCAATTTCTTTAGTTGTGAAAAATGGCTCAAAGATTCTATCAAGCATCTCAGTAGGCATTCCCACTCCACTATCAGAGACACTAATCACAATATGGGAACCCACTTTTGCACCTGAGTTCATCCTGGCATAGTTTTCATCAATTACTGTATTGTCGGCGGAAATCTTCAACGTCCCGCCATCTGGCATGGCATCACGAGCATTGACGCAAAGATTGATCAGTACCTGATGTAGTTGAGTAGCATCGCCAGAAACAGGCCACAGCTCTCTTGTCTGGATATGCGTATGAATCTCGATTGATTTAGGGAAAGTTTCATTTGCGATCTTCGCAATCTCGTAAATTAGGTGCCCGACTTGGAGATTTGTCCGTTCGCCTTCCATGCCTCGCGCAAAAGAAAGCACCTGTTTAACTAAATCAGCTCCACGTTTGGCATTCGTTTCGAGGATGGAAAGCAGCTGTTGACTCTGGCGATCCTGGATTTTGATTTGCAAAAGTTGAACTGACATCAAAATAGGCGCTAGCACATTGTTTAAATCGTGGGCAATGCCGCTAGCCAGCGTTCCTAAGCTCTCCATGCGCTGAGCGCGGAGAAACTGCCTTTCTAGTTGTTTTTTTTCAGTTATATTGGTGTTGACAATCAGAATTGCTTTTGGGTTTTCCGCCTCATCGCGCACGAGCGTCCAGCGACTTTCAACAATGATTTCTCGACCAGATTTGGTCATTTGATACAACTCCCCATACCACTCTCCTTCCTCGATGAGAGTTTTTTGGGCGGCTCGAAGTTTTAGTGAAATTTGCTTATGCAACAGCTCAGCAGTGTTATTGCCGAGGGCTTCTTCTTGCTTCCAGCCATAGAGACGTTCCGCACCTTGGTTCCAAAATAAGATTTGGTTGTCTAGATTTTGAACCAGAATTGCATCTGTGGCGATATCCAGTAGAGCAGCTTGTTCGCAAATTTTTTGTTCCGAGTGCTTGCGCTCGGTGATGTCCATGTTGATGCCGTTCACACGGATGGGTTTGCCGGTTTGGTCGTAATAAACTTGACCTTTGCTGGCTATCCAATGAACGCTACCATCCGACCAAATAATCCGGTATTCGATGTCATAGTCCGCCCCTTCTTCCACGGGGCGTACTAAAGCTTGAGTGACTAATTCTAGGTCTAGAGGATGGATTTTGGTGAGGAAGCTTTGATAGGTGCCGTCAAAGGAACCTGGGGGAAGACCAAAATTCGCTTCTGCGGTTGCGGAGAAAACAACTTTGCCGCTATGGATATTCCAGTCCCAGGTGCCCATGTGGGCAGCTTCTAGGGCTAACCTTAGTCGCTCCTCGCTCAGTTGTGCCCGCTCAGTTTGCTGTCGCAATTCCTCTGTTGCTTGGCTAGCTTGGAGGACACGACGCACGCGCTGGCGCAGAACTGCCCAGTGAATCGGCTTGGTAATGTAATCAATGGCACCCGCCTCAAATGCTTGATCGACCGATTCTTGATCTTCAAGAGCCGTAATCATCAATACGGGTGTGTTCCGCGATCCTCTAGGGGGGCGACTTTTTTCAGCAGTTCCCGTCGCTGTAGGAGAATCGCCAAACTTCTCTCCACGAGAATCACCCTCTGGAAGGGTACGCAATAGATGACAGCAGGTAAAACCATCCATCACTGGCATCATGGCATCCAGCAGCACAATATCTGGGTGTAGGCGCGTGTAGGCGGCTAAACCTTCCTCTCCGTCGCTTGCTTCTGCTACCTCGTATCCGGCTTGTTCCATCGCTCGGCGAAGTTGAAGCCGCATGAATTTGTCGTCATCTACGACGAGGATGAGGGGAGTATGTTGATTAGCGTCGGTGGTGTTCATAGCTAATTTGGCTGGCGTTGAGAGTGCAAATCCGCCTTAACTTGTTCATACTCAGCTTCAAGCTGCGGCAATTTGTCTAATGCATTTTTAATATTTCCAGTCCGAGCCATGATTTCTAACTCTTTACAGAGTTGGGCGAGGGTTGTGGCACCTAGGGTGGCACTGCTTGACTTGAGGGTGTGAGCGGTGCGTTGCAACTGGGGTGCATTTGCTTGGGCAACTGCGATCGCGATCGCTTCTAAGAGTTTTGGCGCATCGTCGAGGTAGCAATCGATCATCTCTCCTAAAATCGCCTCGGCATCTTCACCGACCATTTTGCGAAATGATTGCAATACTTTGGCATCAATGGAAGTGCTGAGGGCTGAGGACTGAGGACTGAGTTGGGGAGTCGGAAGAGAGGGCTGAGGGGGTGACGGGATGACGGGAGGAATTCTTCTACTGTCGATAGAAGGACTGAGGACTGAGGGCTGAGGACTGAGTTGGGGAGTCGGAAGAGAGGGGTGCGGGGGTGACGGGATGACGGGGGGAATTCTTCTACTGTCTATTTCTTCCTCAGTCTGGACTAAGGCGCGATCGCTCTTGGCTTCGCTAACGTGCTGCTTCGCTAACAATCCTGGTTCCTCAGCCTCGCTTAAAGGCTGACACTTGCTCAAAGCTTGGATGAGTTCCTCGGTTCGGATCGGTTTGCTCAGGTAGTCATCCATGCCTGCCTTGAGACATTCTTCTCGATCTCCTTGCATCGCATTCGCTGTCATGGCAATGATGCGGGGACGAGAAGCAGGCAACCATTCCCCAATGATGCGGCGAGTCGCTGTCAATCCATCCATTTCTGGCATCTGCACATCCATCAGTACCACGTCATAGGATTGGCGATGTAGAGCTTCTAGCACTTCTAATCCATTACTCGCAATATCTGCTCGATAGCCCATCTGGGATAGTAAATACAAGGCTACCTTTTGATTCACAATATTGTCTTCTGCTAACAGAATCCGCAGGGGAAATTGTACCCCTCGTTGGGGATTGATTGCCGGTATATTTGAGCGCGAGGGCTTTACCTGGATCGGCTGTTCCCCCAAGATATGGCTCAAGACATTATAGAGATGGGATTGTTTAACGGGTTTGGTGAGGAATGCCGCGAAATCGACGGCTTGGACATCATGACTCCTTTCTGGCCTGTCGATGGAGGTCAACACAATTAAGGGTAATTTTTCATAGTTAGGCAGCTGACGGATTTTAGCCGCTAAAGTCAGACCATCCATGTGTGGCATTTGCATATCCAGAATGGCGATATCAAACGGTTCCCCTAAGTTCAACCAGTCGAGGGCTTCAAAACCAGATTCAGCCGCCCAAGTCAGCATTCCCCAAGATTGGGCTTGTAGCGTCAATATTTGGCGATTTGTAGCGTTATCATCCACGATTAGGAGCCGCTTTTCATCTAACTGAGGTTGAGGATTTTGAGAAGCGATCGCAGAGACATTGGGAGCTGATGCCGCAACAATGGTGAAATAAAAAGTAGAGCCTACGTCTGGATGAGGGCTGTTAGCGACCGAAAGCGTAGCAGGGGATGTAGGCCCTAGCGGCTTTGCCGCCGCAACGCTTTCGCCTTCTTGAAGGGGAGAATGAAATTCAGGGTTGCTCTTTGCACCCGGATCTTTTTTTATTGTAGGTTGCCAGTTAGAAGGAGGATTTCCCGCGATCGCTCCCATACTCTCGACCCACATCTGACCGCCCATCATTTCGCTCAGATGATTGCTAATCGCGAGTCCCAACCCGGTTCCCCCATACTGGCGAGTTGTGGAAGCATCGACTTGACTGAAAGATTTGAACAGGCGGTCTATCCGGTTTGCGGGAATCCCAATGCCGGTGTCTTTAACCGCAAATTGGATTTGGTAATCGGGCAATGCGTGGGTTGGCTCGTGACTGATTTCCGATTCTTCCTGAGCGATCGCCTCTTTTGCACTGACCGATACAATTACCTCTCCAGTTTGAGTAAACTTGACCGCATTACTAAGCAAATTTACTAAAATTTGGCGCAACCGGCTGGCATCTCCCACAATCGAGAGTGGGGTTCCTGGATGAATTAAATATGCTAATTCCAGATTTTTTTCGGCTGCTTTGAAAGCTAATAAATCGAGGGCTTCTTCAACACAAACTCGCAAATTAAAAGAATGCTTTTCTAATTCCAGCTTGCCTGACTCAATTTTAGAAAGGTCAAGAATGTCGTTGATTAGCGTTAGCAATGCATCGCCACTGCTTTGGGTGGTTTCCACAAAATCTCGCTGCTGAGGAGTTAACTCAGTGTTGAGTAGCAGTCCCGTCATGCCGATAATTGCATTCATCGGGGTGCGGATTTCGTGGCTCATATTGGCGAGGAATTGGCTCTTAATGCGAGTCGCTGCTTCAGCCGCTGCTTTTGCCTTTTCCAGTTCCAAATTCGCCTGGGATAACTCCTGAGTACGCTCGACGAGTGCCAGTTGCGCGAAATATCGCTCGGTAATATCATCGAATATCCAGAGGCGACCGGGCACGTCGTGTACCCGCGTCGCCGTGCTAGAGATACTCAGGGTTTTTGGCGTGTCGCCTTTGAACACCCAGATCCAATTGCGAATGACTGCTTGAGGTTGGGAAAAAAACTTTGCTGCCTGCGCCACGATTTCCTGTTGATTATCAGCGCTAGTGCGTAGCAATGCCATCGCCTGAGCTAGCACGGGGGGTTCTACAGCCCCTGGGGTGAGTCCCAGTTGCTCGGCAGCGGCTTGATTGATCCACCCTTGCTCCCCACTTTCATCTACAAATACCACTCCCTGATGGATTGTCTCTAACATGGCACCGAAGCGGGCTTGTAGATTCTCCAGCCGTAGGGTGGTATCGCTGAACTGTAGAAGGGTGCGTAACTCGCCAAGTAGCGACTCAATAAATTGGCGCAGACGTGGGGAGATGTTGGTCTGGCGATGCCAGATCAGCAAAATTGCACCGCTATGGGGCGCTGATAAAGTCGTGCCCCTACCGGGATACTGAAATGGAAGGATGGCGAGGGATTGAGTCCCTTTAGCGACCAAGACATGAGAAGCACCGGGAGTAGCGGGGTAGTTTGGATAGTAGAGACAGCGATTTTGAGCGATCGCTTTCTCAAACAAGGTGGGCGTTGTCAGTTGATCTGGCAGCGCCTGCTGGGGAATACACACCAAGGCTTCAGCGGTGACATCATCAAGTTGGCGTAGCGCGATCGCTGCGTCGGCACAAACAAACTCCCGCAGTAAAATCAGGGCTTGCCGGATCGGTATATCGGGAGAATTTCTAGTATCGGTATTAGTAAGAGTACTCAGCACCGATTGGGACGCCAACCGCCACTCGATTCCCCGCAGAAAAGAGCCTACAAATGTTCCGAACACAGCCACACTGCCCAGCTCAAGTGACTGGCGGGTTAGCCGCCAATCGCCATGCAGCAGTCCCAACAACAGAATGCAAAGCCCTGCGGCGGGTGCAACTTGCACCGCTGGTAGGGGCAGAAGCGTGCATATTGTCAAGATGACTGGGGCGACCATCTGCATAGGCTTCCATCCATCCAGCACGCCCAGTCCTACGAAAAAGAGGGTTAGCCAGATTAGGACGGCTCTAAAGGTCGGTAGTCGGTCAGGAGGACAAAGCAGCAACCGCGATCGAAGAAGATTTAAGTTTAAGCGGCGATACATTGGGCAATTGCACTCGTTACCACGTCGGGAGCGCTGATATGCGGTAAGTGTCCTCTAGCAGCGATATTCATCAGCTTACCTTGAGGAATTTTATCTGCCATGTACTGACCAACTTCAGGCGGTACGGCAATATCATCGCTTGCCTGTAAAATCACAGTCGGTACATTCAATCGTGGTAAATCATCTCGGTGGTCAGACTGGAAAATCACTTTAGCGACCGCTTGCGCGATATCTGGACGGATAGCGGCTAGCGTATTAGCAAACTCCGCTGCCAATTCAGGTTTATCCTGAGTAGCCATTGCGATCGGCGCAAAACCGCTAGCCCAAGCATAGTAGTTGGTTGACATGGCTGCATAGAGTGTATCTAAGTCAGACTGCTCGAAGCCACCAACATATCCGTCATCGTTGAGATAACGGGGGGACGCATCTAGAAAGATCAGTTGGCTAAAGCAATCAGGCTCGACTAATGCTGCCAGTAAACTAACCATCCCACTAACCGAGTGCCCCACCAAGATGCTCTTGGTTAACTTTAACTCGGCACATAAATCCAGCAAATCCTCAGCATAGCTGTATAAGCTGCTGTAGCGGCGCGGACTATAGGCAGAAAAATCTGACTTACCTCCCCCTACATGGTCGAACAGCCCAATGCGAAAATTAGGCGCGAAGGCTGCTACCTGATGTCGCCAAGCCGTCTGATCCGAGCCAAAACCGTGGGCAAAGATAATTGTCTGGCTGCCATCACCCAGCATCTGGACATTATTACGCTGCATGATGCTCGTTGCCATAGATAGTTACTCCTTCTCTTTATTACCTTAATCCAAGACAAAAACTGTACCGAAACCAAACTGAAAGACTTACCTCATTGAGGTTATATTTTAGCGTTCCCTAAAAGCTCGGATATGTAACAGCAGCCATGCGAGAAGCTGTCAATTACTATACCGACTTTCTTAACGCGGTTCCCAAGCCGGAGCTAAAGGCAATAACCTAACGATCCTTTAAATATTTTAGGTTGAGGCATACTAAGCCTAATGCAAAAATAAACAGTAACGATAAAACGAACATAATTTAAGCTGACCCAAGGACTAGATTACATAATTTCGCTTGATTGTCTTCCCAACCCTTTGTTCTTCCAACTCTTTTCAGATGCTCAAGCTATCTATTCGTCTACTGTATTCCTTGAAATACAGAAAGCTTCAGTCCAAAGATAAATCAAAAATATTTCCCGGTTCCCTGGACTCGTTTGCTAAAATTTATTTATACTCAAATACATAAAGATGTACAAAAACTTAACTATTTAAATCCGTTGTGTTTTTCTATTATAAAATAATCACAACTAGCTTGAATAAAAATGCGGAATTATCAAATAAAAAAAATCTGGCAAGACCTCAAAAAGCAAATCCTAGAAGACCGCTCCGTTCTCGTTTTTAATGGTCTAGTGCTGTTACTGTTTCTGGGAATGACAGTCTATGTCAAAATGGCAGGCACCTACTACGGTTCAGACTACTATGCCAGAGTTAATTTCATAAAACTTCTATTTGCTGAACCTTTTCGTAAAGACATCCCTTACCTGGCTCTTTTCACTCACTTTTCAGAAATCCTCTGGTGCATCTCTTTAACGATCTGTTTATTTAGCTTTACCTTACTAAAAAGAATTCGTCATAGTCACAAAGGCGATCCATTTATCTTCTTCTCTGCGATCGCGCTGACTATCTTTCTATTGGATGATATATTTCGGCTCACGTTGACGCTGGATTTATTAGTGGGTATCCCAAAGGTGATTATGTATTCCCTATACGGTCTTGGTTTAGTGAGCTATATCGTTGCATTTTGGCGCAGAATATTATCAACACCCTATATTCTGTTGCTAGTCGGTTTTAGTTTATTTATAATCTCAGGTATGGCAGACTTATTGCCTATTAAGGGTGAAGGAACTCCAGTTATTTTAGAAGATGGAAGCAAAATATTAGGATTAGTGAATATTATTCTCTATTTTTGGGACGTCTGCGAAAAAGAAGTGATGCGATCGCGCAACCTATCAAATGAATAAATTGCTTTATAACTATTTTTCCTTGTAAGGCTTATTTATAATTTCTAATTCAGTTTATACAAGCCAAATTCGCTACGAATTGATTTAGTTATAAATCGATAATTGAAGGCTTCTCTTATCCGAGATCGGAGGCTTAACGTGATTCCCGCCTTAGCACCAAATAAAGTGTCGAAACCTGTTGGATAGAGATTTTCTCCATTTCCAATAATATAAACAGCACCTTCAAAAGGCAATTGCTTGAGTCTTACTCCTTTCTTGAGTTCAATTGATTTATGAGAATCAATATGGATAAGGAAAGCTAGATTGGCATCTTCCACCTTTTCAGGCAAATCATACAAATCATAGCGGACAATCCGGCCGCTTCCACACGATCTATTGAAGGCATATTTTTTGTAATATATGAGTTGGCTATCCTCCTAACATACATAGCCCTTATCTACAAACCATCCCTTAGATTGAGGATGCTGATTGACAAATTCTGCCAAATGCTTACTTACACAGTCATCGGCATCAATAGCATTATATGAGAGGGTTTTAGCTGTTGAGCATAGATGAAACCTGCCATCACTTTTTGCAACTTGTCTAAACACTTATCAGCCAAATCAGGAGCTGTCTATTTCTCCATAGCCGCAGTTTTTAAAGCTGGATCTGGCGGTAGTAAATCTACTTCAATGTAGGTAATGTGAGGATGATTCAACTCAATATTTTGGTTTTTGTGACAAACAAAAATCACCCTAAAATCTGGTGAAGTTTGATTGAGATTGACTTAATACATCTTGCAAATAACTTAAGAACGCGCTCCCAAGAATTTGAAGATTGCTGACTTCTGAGCGGTATAACAAAAACAATCATACTGACACCTTAAGAATTAATGCCATAAAGCATGGTCACAAAGCAGGGTTACAGAGAACCAAGACTACTTTGAGATTGCTGAAAGCGTTTTGAATTCTGCCATCGAGCAGCCAACAAGACTCCCAGTAGTAAGATGCCGCCGAAGAAGTAATGAGAGATAAACACCCTGGATACTAAATAACTCAGAAATTGAGCATTTCCTGGTTTGAAGTAAGCCAGAGTATAGGTAACAGGCAACGATATCAATAAAATGCCTAATAATATTAGGCTAGACCAAAGCTGTTTATTAGGGACTGCTAATTTGTTGCCTAGATAGAGAGATAAAGGTAGTAGCAACAAGAGATAGTAGTGAGTCCAAGAGATAGGACTTGTAAGCAGTGCTAAACAAAGGACAACAGAAAGCTCTAAATTTTCTTCTTCTAATGTGACAGGTTTTTTTGAGCGCCAGCAAATCCAAATAGTCGCACCAAACAGCAGTGAGAGCAATGCGTACCGCACCAGTTTGAACCCCAATCCTACCTCTAGAGGCAGCCACTTAGTAAGACCACCGTCAGTTAGCAAACGAGCTAAGAAGCTATCAAGTGACTGACTGTTGTAGGCGGCGATTGGCTTTCCAGCGTAAGGCTGAATGCACATCTCAAACCAAGTCTGATGTAAATCGAAACCGAACAAAAGGATTGATGCTCCGACAATTGCCAGTAGCGCTGCACTAAACCCCGCCACTACTCGCCATCGACTTCTCATTACAAAGTAAACACCAAAAAGGAACAAGGGAATTTTAATCAAAGCAGCGATCGCTAAGAGCGCACCCGTCCAAATTTCGCGTTTAGCCTGGATGCAAAAAAAAGCTGCGATTAGCAACAACAAGACAAAATGAGTCGAATTTCCTTCTCGCAAATTGTAATAAAGAGGACCATTGATCGCAAATAGTCCGAGTAGGGCGATTTTTTGTTTTTCGGTTGTTAGTTCGCCTAGCTTGATTAGTAAATAGTAAGTGAAGAGAATCGCAATGCCACTTAAAAACATCAGCAAAATGTGGGCATTTTGCTTACTTAACAATGAAAAAGGAGTAAATAAATAGGCAATTATTGGAATATTTACAAAAGTCCCAGCCGGACAATCAGGTTGTCCTAAGCAATTTTTATCTGGTAGGTATAAATCTGGGGGATTTTCTAGTACAAGACGACCCGCTGGGTAATAAGCTTTGTCAAAGTCAGCAAATAAATTTTGTGCAGGTGGATTAGAAATATTCCATAAAAATAGCATCATAAGTAAGACAGGGAATCCATAGCCTAACCATAAATTCCATTGCTTTTTTAAGTATTTATCAGCAAGGCTATTTAGCCCAACTGCCCCTAAGATTAAAAGAATGAAAATCAAGTAATTTTTCATAGAAAACCTGATTTAACTCCTATAAATGCTATAAAAAGTTCTGAAGATAAGGTCAGACAAATGATATCTCAGCTCGTGAAAACATAAAGTTGAGGATTATGACGCCTATTAAGCCTTTGGTTATTACCCAAATGTGTCTTTGATTCTATGAACCTGAAGGAAATTTAAGCTTTTCTCAAAGGTCGAATGTTGATGTCAGTTACTTCGGCGGTGCGGGGCAAACTGAGGGCATTGAGTACCACGGCGGCTACATCTTCTGGTTGCAGAAGTCGTTCTGGATGATATTCTCTACCTTCTATCTCTTGAACCGATGCTTGCATGGGACTAGCAGTGCGTCCGGGGTAGATGCTGAGAACGCGCACGCCATCTGCGTTGACTTCTTCTCGCAGACTGTCAGCGATCGCTTTCAGTGCATGCTTGGTTGCAGCATATTGTCCCACACCGCCTCTGGCATTCAAACCCACGGTCGAGTTGAGGAAAGCGATCTGACCCTGACGAACTGTTAGCATCGGCAATAAGGCTTGTGTCAGCGCATAAGGAGCGCGAACATTGACACGGTACTGCCAGTCAAAGTCTTCTAGAGAGGCGGTTTTCATGTGTCCTAAGGTGATAACGCCAGCACTATGAACGAGCAGATCAACCTCTCCTACATCTTGCTCAAGACGAGTTTTTAGCTGCTGAATGTCTTCGTCTAGTGTCAGGTCAACTTGATACAGCAGAACTTTGGATGCAGTTGCTTTAGCAGTTTCGGCAACTGCCTCTAGCGCTTCTAAATTACGTCCCACCAAGCAAAGCGTTGCTCCTTGTGCTGCCAAACCGAGAGCGATCGCTTTGCCAATTCCGCTACTCGCTCCCGTTACAACTGCAATTTTGTCTTTTAAGGTTGACATTCAATCTTGGATGCAAGGATTTGGATTAATCTCAACTGACGGCTGCTGATTTTAAACACTCTTTCAATAAATCATGTTCTAGTAAAGCATCTGCTGCTCTTTTAATCTCATCAAATGCTAAACCCGACCTGTCTGCTATGTCTAGCAATGTATGATTGCCATCGGCTAAATTCAAAACCCACAAAATTGCCATTTCATTCAGTGCCCCCTCTTTCTGCCCGCCAATTCCTTTATATAGACCCCTTTTTCCCAGTCTCGGCTCGCATTTAGGATTTTGATTTAAGTAAGTCCCATTGCCTTCCAAAACGTGGAAAATTGACAAACATTTAGAGAAGGAGTCAGCCAGATATTGCGGTTGCACAAAATCTAGATTATCTGCCGATGTGTGGTATTCGGGAAACTCACCGTGCTGCGATCGCATAAAACAACCCACAGCCAGATTGAACCCCGGCGAACAATACTGCCGCTCATCGTAGCCATAGGGGAAGAAATCTATAATCTCATGCTCTTGCCCCGAATGCTTTAAAACGTGAAGGCTGGCTCTATCGATTTGAGCATCACCTTGGCGGCTTCTCTTATAAGTAACTTTGCCTGGATCTCCCACACATGTTAGTACCAATCCGTGTTTAATTTTTTGGGCTTGGGCTTCATTTAAACACAGCCAAGTAATGGAACCAATCGTTCCCGGAATAAATAGAAATCGGTAAGAGTATCTCAGAGAAATCGAGCTGAGATGTTTTGCTAAATAGGCACTTAGAGCGATGCCCGATAGATTGTCGTCGCAGAGAGATGGATGACAAGCATGGCAGGAGATTAAAACTTCGTCTGGGCTTTCTCCCTTGATGTAATACTCGCCATAAGTCAGGCTTCCTGGTTCTAAAGATGAATCAATGCAGACTTCATACTCTTCATCTTTTAGTTCTAAAAATTGCTTGTGGCTCAAACAAAAGCCCCAAGTTTCTTTATAATAAGAAGTTCGATAAGGAATCCACTCAGGAGTATCTGGTAGGGTAAACAGGTGTTCTTTCAGTTCCTGGAAGGGCATTTTTTTCCGAACCGGCACGCTGTAATTGACAACATGCAAGTTAGATTTTTGGAAGTCTACGACTCGCTCACCTTGGGAATTTTTGATGTAGGCATCTTTAATGTTCCACTCCTTCGGAACCGTCCAGTCGAACACTTCCGTTCCCGTCGGTACCTCGTGAATTTCTAAAGGAATGAGTTCTTGAATAATCTTGAGAGTTTCTCGAAAGCCATTTCCTGTAATACTGCGGCAAATCGGATATAGCTTTGAGATCACCTGGTACATCTCGTTGCCAATATCATCAGGGTTAAGAACTCTCTTTAGATCGGTGAGGTTCACAGCTTTAAGCCTCTTTTGCAAAAAATCAAGGGCAACTCGAACGTCCTTAATACTAGCTTCAGCACCCGTAAAGTTAGCACTGATTTTAGCGACCTTTACAGGATTGTTAGTTGCTGCATCAGATGGCAATACATCTGAGTGGGTCATTTCAGCTCTCGGAGATCCCCCCAATTGCCTTTTAAAAAGGGATTGGGGGAGATCCTAAACCGAAGAGGGCATCATCTGGATCTGGAAGTGTTCGCTGAATGCTCGTTAACTTCTAACGAACAGAGTTTAGGACTTCCGCTGGAGGTTGGAACACAAGCCCCTCCTCACTGGGTGGTGGCTCGTTTTCGTAGAGCGCAATGATGTCATCAGGAATGCGAGCGAGATCGCTACCCCGCATGAGTTCTCTGAGCGTAGTGCCCTGAGGCGCGGAGTCGAGATTCGGTGCGCCGTCCTTAGCGATAACATCGTCGAGGTGTACGGTTCTGAAGTCGATGCTAAAGCGCGTGCGTCCGGAGGTGTTGGGCACTGTCCAATGCAGCTGTGCGCCAGAGAAGAGGATGATTCCGCCTGGTTTGGTAACGACTCGGATCTGCGGATCGAGATCGACGTGTTCTAATGGGCGGGGCTGCTTCCGGGTATCTTTCTTGATGTGCTGGGCGGCGTTTTTCCGCCCCTCTCGGTTCCACTCATAGTGGTTGTACTCGCTAGAGCCATTTTTTACTGGCTGGCTCCAGTAGCGGGGCTGAAATGCCATCGAACTCTCGGATTCATAGTCGTAGATGGGAAGCCACCAGTTCATCTGGCAGAGGGGAGCGGCGTACCAGGTGTCACGATGCGGGTGCAGCGGATAAGCAACCCCTGCGTTGAGGTAGGTGCCATCACACACGACTCTCATGCGCGGAACGTCGAAATAGGTTTTGTTCATTTCGCAGCCAAGATCCTCTAGCAGTTCCCGAATCAGCTGCTTTGACTTGGGGTGATGGATAAATCTGGGCTTGAGCGGAGCGACAATCTCCACAAACTTTTCGACGGGGAGGCTAAATTGTGCTTCTCGTGGATCTAGAGAACCAAACGCTTCTTGGGTAAGTTCGCGAGCTAATTCGCACAGCGCGATCGCACTTGGACGGGGTGAGAAGACGAAAATCTGTCCGTTGAAAAGATGTTTTCGCCTCACCTCATCGTTAACATCAGAATCGAAAAAGATTGTGTTCACTTTGCTATTTCCTTAAGGGTTGTAGCGCTCCATTCACTCTACATTATCCAAACATTGAGCGGGTAGTTCTGTATCGAACAACTCGCTCAATAGTTAGAAAAAAATTATGCCCCGACAAGAACATAAGAGCTGAACAAAGGCCAGGATAAATCTTTTTCGGAAATTTCACTGACGGGTAAGGGCCATTCAATCCCCAGGATGGGGTCGTCATAGTGCAGCCCGCGCTCATACCCTGGTGTATAAAACTCGCTCATCTGATATACCACTTCGGCGTCATCGGTTAGGGTTTGGAAACCGTGGGCAAACATTTCAGGAATATACAGGGCACGTCGGTTTTCAGCGGTTAGTTCGATGCCAACATGACACAAATACGTGGGCGATTCTGGACGCATATCGACGATTGCATCGTATATGGCACCACGGGTACAGCGAACTAATTTTGTTTCGCTGGCGGGGGCTGCTTGATAATGCATACCCCGCAACGTCCCTTTTTTGTAGTTCACGGATAGGTTGCATTGGGCAACGTTTGGCTTTAATCCACGATCTGCAAATTCATTGGCACAAAAAGTCCGAGCAAATAATCCTCGATTATCTTCTCGTTGCTCTATGTCAATAATAAAGGCACCCTTGAGTTTGGTTTCGGTGAATATCATAGGTAAACTTGCACTTCTGGAATTGGGACTACAAATTTGCCTCCCCACTCTCGAATAAATGCCATCTGCTGCATAATTTCCTCTTTGAGGTTCCAAGGCAAAATTAGCAGGTAGTCAGGCTGTCTTTCGCGGATTTCGTCGGGGTTGAGGACGGGGATATGAGTGCCGGGTAGAAAGGTTCCTTGCTTGTGAGGGCTGCGATCTACCGTAAAATCAACAAAGTCTGTGCGAACTCCACAATAATTTAGGAGGGTATTGCCTTTGGCTGGGGCACCATACCCTGCGATCGCTTTCCCCTGTTGTTTCGCTTCAATCAAAAAAGTCAGTAGCTTGCGCTTGGTTTCTTTGACTTTTTCTCCAAAGGTCTGATAGGTGTCTATCTTATCTAAGCCTGCCTGGGTTTCCTTAGATTTTAATTGATTGACGCGATCGCTCATGGCTGGCTCAGCCGCATTGTCATGCTTGCCGTAAATTCGCAGCGAACCGCCGTGAGTCGGGATTTCTTCGACATCAAATAAGGTCAAACCGTGAGCTGCAAAGATTTTTTCGACGGTTAAGAAGGAGAAGTAGGAAAAATGCTCATGATAAATTGTGTCAAACTGATTTTGCTGCATCAGCTGTAACAAATGGGGAAATTCCATTGTCAAGATGCCATCTGGCTTCAAGGCTATCTTCATTCCCGCTACAAAATCATTCACATCCGGAACGTGGGCGAGGACGTTGTTGCCCAACAACAGATTGGCTTGCTTCCCCTCTGCTGCCAGTTCCTTAGATGTTTCCACCCCAAAGAACTTGACTAAGCTGGGAATTCCTTTTTCCTCTGCGACTTTTGCTACATTTGCCGCTGGTTCGATTCCTAAAACCGGGATTCCCTTTTCATGGAAATACTGCAACAGGTAGCCGTCATTACTAGCAATTTCAATGACTTGATGATTTTTGTCAAACCCAAACCTTTCTACCATCAAGTCCGTGTAAGCTTTGGCATGACGCAACCAACTGTCTGAGTAAGAAGAAAAGTAAGCGTAGTCTCCATCCCCAAAGATATGATCGGGAGATTCAAACTCTTCTAGCTGCACCAAAAGGCAACTTTCGCAAACATAGGCATGAAGTGGGTAACTTTTTTCTGCCCGACGCAGCTGTTCTGGTGTTAGGTAGTCATTGGCAATGGGTGACATCCCTAGATCGGCAAAGGTGTGCTCAAGGGATTTGCTGCAAAAACGACACTTAGCGATCGCCATGATTTAATAACTCCTTACTCCAGAAAAAATCTCGATCAATTTGTTGGGTGCGAATTAGGTACTCTAGCTGCTTCAAGCGAGTGAAACCTCTGAACAAGAAGATATCTTCAGTCATATCAATTTGCTTGAACAAATCGAATAACTGCTGGGCACCCCGTCGGGCATCCCATTCACACTTAAATCCCGGTAGGGTTTTGTTAATCTTCTCGAAAGAAACTCGATAGCTGCGGTTGTCCGAGCCATTTTCTCCAAAGGTTAACTGGCATCCTTGGAAGACTGAGGCAATAATTTCCGCAATTTCTTTAACTCGATAGTTATGAGCGGTGTCCCCGACGTTAAAAATTTGGTTGTGAACAATGTCACGGGGCGCTTCTAGGGTGCAGATAATTGCCTTACAGATATCAAGGGCGTGAACCAACGGACGCCAGGGAGTTCCGTCGCTGGTCATTTTGATTTCTTTCGTTGTCCAAGCTAAGCCCGCCAAGTTGTTTAAAACAATATCAAAACGCATTCTGGGGGATGCCCCAAAAGCGGTGGCATTTCGCAGAAAGGTCGGAGAAAAATTGTCATCGGCGAGTGGTTTGACATCTCTTTCTACGAAGGTTTTACATTCTGCATAAGCAGTTTGGGGATTGACGGGAGATTCTTCAGTCACATCATCTTTTGTGGCGACGCCGTAGACGCTGCAAGAAGACATATAAACGAAGCGCCGCACCCCCGCTGCCTTCGCGAGATTGGCAAGGCGAACTGAACCTTTATGGTTAATGTCGTAGGTGATATTGGGTGAGAGTTGTCCGGCGGGATCGTTGGAAAGTTCTGCCATGTGAACGATTGCCTCGACACCCTCTAAGTCTTCTGGTGTGATGTGCCGCAAATCTTTGTTGAGAGTTTTGGCAGTTAAATCGGTGGCGTTATACAGCCAACCTACTTTGTAGAAGCCGGTGTCTACCCCAATCACTTCGTGTCCGCGTTTCATCAAAAAGGGCGCGAGTAACGAGCCGAGATAGCCTTCTGTTCCTGTTACTAATACTTTCATTCGTTCAATTCCTAAACGCTAACAGTTGTTTGTAGGGGTTGGGGTTCCGGAATTTGCTCTACGATTGCTTTGCCAATTTCCAGGGAAGAGGTAGCAGCAGGGGAAGGCGCGTTGCAAACGTGGACGGAGCGATCGCCTTTAACAATTAAAAAGTCGTCCACTAACTTGCCATCGTTCATCAAAGCTTGAGCGCGAACCCCAGCGTGGGTGGGAATTAGGTCATCCGATTGCACTTCCGGAATCAGCCTTTGCAAGCTCCGCACAAAGGCGGCTTTACTAAAGGAGCGAATGATTTCCTGAATGCCTTCGTCGGCGTGTTTTGCCGCTAGTTTCCAAAAACCTGGATAGGTCATCACTTCAGCAAAATCACGCAGATTAAAGTCTGTCTTTTTGTAGCCTTCTCGCTTGAGGCTGAGAACGGCATTGGGTCCTGCGTGGACGCTTCCATCAATCATCCGGGTGAAATGAACGCCTAGGAAGGGAAAATCTGGGTTAGGAACCGGATAAATCAGGGTTTTGACGAGATAGCGTTTTTCTGGTGTGAGTTCGTAGTATTCTCCCCGGAAAGGGACAATTTTCGCTTTTGGATCGACGTTTCCTAATTTGGCAACGCGATCGCTATGCAGTCCGGCACAATTGATGACAAAGCGCGTTTCAAACGTGCCGTTATTTGTCTCAAGTACCTGATTCTCACCCGTTCCAACAATTTTCTCAACTTTGGTATTGAGGCGAAGTTCTCCACCTTGGGCTTCAACTAGCTCAGCATATTTCCGAGCCACCTGCTTGTAATCGGCAATCCCGGTTGCGTACACCCGAATACCCGCGATACAGGCGACATGAGGTTCAATTTCTTTGACTTCCTCTGCACTAATCTTGCTAATCCTTAACCCATTTTCCAAGCCGCGTTGATAGAGGCTTTCTAATCGTGGCAGCTCTTTTTCCTCCGTTGCCACAATTACTTTGCCGCAGACTTCGTGTGCAATGCCATGCTCTCGGCAGAATTCTACCATTGAGCGGCTTCCTTCTCGGCAAAATTTAGCTTTGAAACTTCCTGGTTTGTAATAAATGCCAGCGTGAATCACGCCACTATTATTGCCGGTTTGATGATACGCCCACTGGCTCTCTTTTTCCAGCACCACTATACGGGCAGAGGGATAGCGTTTGCCTAAAGCCATTGCTGTAGAAAGTCCAACAATCCCGCCGCCAATAATTGCAAAATCATACATAAGAATTCTTGCCCCTGCAACTGAAATGGATGAGTGTTTATCCTAAAAATTTGTTACCAAACTTTCCAAGGAGCATTCCCACTCTTCCAAAGTTCTTCTAGGTAGTTCTTATCCCGTAAAGTATCCATTGGTTGCCAAAAACCAGGATGTCTGTAAGCAGCCAGATGTCCATCTTGAGATAATTTTTTCAGGGGTTCTTGCTCCCAAATTGTGGAGTCATCTTCAATATAATCAATGACTTCCGGCTCTAGAACAAAGTAACCCCCATTAATCCAAGCACCATCCCCTTCAGGCTTCTCCCGAAAAGTGGTAATTTTATGTTGATCGGGTTCTAAAGAAATCGCTCCAAAACGTCCCGGTGGCTGAGTTGCAGTCAAGGTTGCCAAACACTTTTGCTCTCGATGAAAGTCTATTAGCTCTTGAATATTGACATTCGCTACGCCATCTCCATAAGTAAAGCAAAAGGTTTGATTCCCAATATGCTCTCTGACTCGCTTTAAGCGTCCTCCGGTCATCGTTTGATCTCCGGTATCTACCAACGTGACTCGCCAGGGTTCTGCATAGCCACAATGCACATTCATTTGGTTAAACCGCATATCAAACGTGACATCGGACATATGTAAGAAGTAGTTGGCAAAATACTCCTTAATTACGTAGCCTTTATAACCACAGCAGATAATAAAATCGTTGATTCCATAAGCTGCGTAAATTTTCATAATATGCCACAGCACAGGTCGTCCACCAATTTCCACCATCGGCTTTGGTTTGATTGTGGTTTCTTCCGTGAGTCGAGTTCCAAGGCCTCCAGCCAGTATCACTGCTTTCATGCGATCGCCTCTTTTTTCATGAAAATGAATCTATACCTTTAGATAGATTCATGTATAATAGAAATGTATTCTTAGTCGAAAAAATCAATTTTCTCTAATTAAATATTCTAAGCGGAAAATACTGAGATATCTGTAAAGATACAGTAAACAAATAGAGGGTCTTTATTAAAACTTTAAAAAGTTGAGCCTCTAGTAGTTTTAAATTTTTAACTCATAAAAACAGCAAAAAAATCGCAAAATCGACTAATTTTGCGATTCAAGCTTGTAGGCTAGAGCAGTAGCCTAGAAGGTTGCCGATAGAATACTAACTAAGTGCTTAAGCAAAATTAATTACATATTCGGTTCCGACTTTTTTTAGCACATTTTTGACATACTTTACTAAACTTTTCCAGTCCCGATAAGCCTCTATCTCTATCCATTCA
>NZ_JAMPKB010000052.1:0-41443 GCF_039961925.1 Trichocoleus sp. DQ-U1
AAAATGGTTGATACTTTGCTTGCTACTGCACTTGATTTAGTCAATCCAAAACACCTACGCAACTGGTTCACAAACTGCTGCTACTGTACTTCATGAACTTGCAATCTGCTGTATGACAGACAACTTATTGCTCTCGGCGTCGCCGCCTAGCCGCAGACCGACGTCCTTGCAGCGACACAATTTCTGCTTCGCTACTTTCCCGCGCCACGCGAATCAGCAGCCCAGCGGCAATCAAACTCGCAATCATTGAATTGCCACCATAACTAAACAGCGGCAAGGGCAAACCCGTAGTAGGTAGGACACCAGTCGCAACGCCAATATTTAGTAGTGACTGCCCCACCATCAAAATCATGGCTCCAATCGCCACCAGCCGGTGAATGGGATTTTGCGCCTTTATCGCCACAATTAGCGCCAGCGCCGCATAAGCCATCAGCAGCAACAGCAGCAGCAAACTGCCTGCAAAGCCAAATTCTTCTGCGTACACCGCAAAGATAAAATCGGTGTATTGAATCGGCAAATAAAACAGCTTCTGTTGCGATAGCCCAAAACCAGACCCCCAAGTGCCGCCAGAACCAACTGCCAGCAAACTTTGAATCAGCTGGTATCCGTCTTGCATGGGGTCAGCCCAAGGATTCAAAAAAGACATTATCCGACGACGCTGATATTCTTTCACGCTGATACTGATTGTCGCCAAGAGCACCCCGCCCAGCGCTGTTCCTCCCAAGTAGGAATAAGGCAACCCAGCAGCAAGTGCAATTAGCCACAAAGTCATCCCGCAAAGTGCGGTTGTACTTAAGTTGGGCTGTAGCAAAATTCCCAAAAGCACGCAGCAAAAAATAAACAGCCAGGTCAAGCGGACTTTCCACGTTAGTTTGTCCCAATGCCCAAAAATCCGAGCGCCTTGCAACACCAGGAACGGCTTGATCAACTCAGAGGGTTGAAGTGGAAATGGCCCCAAGGCTATCCAACGGGTTGCGCCATTGGTGGTGGTTCCCACTCCTGGAATCAGGGTGATGAAAATCACTCCCAACAGGAGTATGACAAACCAATCAGCGATTTCTAGAACAGAACGTAGGGGGAAGTTCACCACCAGGTTAAATGCTACTAGCCCCAGGATGACTGAGATGATTTGGCGCTTGAAGTAGTACATCCCATCTCCAAACTCAGCATCTGCGCTGGGATAGGACGCCGAAAATAGCACGACTAACCCGATAAACAGCCAGAGGAAGGTGAGCCACCGCAACAATCTGGCATCTATTGCCCAATCCTGGGCAGAGGAATTAAAAACAGGAATTAGCTGGCGTAAATTCACAGCGACTTGGCGTATAGGTAACATTCAGCGGCAGGGAATCACAAAGCGATCGCTCTGGCGGATGCACGGAGTGCTGCTCGCTCCCCAACATTAGCAGCGGTACCGACCAAAATGATAAGGCGCTTTGCCCTATATCGGTTCATCCGCTCCCGATTTTCTTTGCTTTTCTATAAATCTTTCTGACATCTAACGGCTCAGGCGATCGCTTTCTAAATCAAAAATTTATTAATCTACCCTCTAAATTAAAGCTTTCAAGAAGATTGCTTCACTGACGATCTTTGTATTGAACTTAACCGTATGATTACCGAATCAAAATTCTAAATTTCAGTGGTTTAAGTAAAAACGCGACCTTATTACTTCGTAATATCTATCGCCCCTATTACGTATAATCACGCAGACCACTTAGAGTTTGGATTGAGCAAGCTGAAAAAGCTCAATTAGCCCCCAAGACTACAGAGACGATTCCCTATTTCCTATAAAGTTGAGCGAGATTACTTAGAAATGCAGGTCAAAACTCATCCTCTCAATGTAACGGTGCTGACTGTCCTGGTGTTGGCAGGATTTATCGGCATCGCCTCCATCCTATTAGCTCTCGTCAGCTCATCTTCACTCTACTCATCTACACATCCAGTGGTGATACCTTGGATAGGCGAGCAGCATCGATGTGAGACAAGCGGTAGAACTTGGAGAGAAGAGAGCGAGGAAGAATGCCTGGATTACGAACACAGCGCTGAGTTCTAAAAGAATTTGGCTTAACAGAAATTCCGGAAAAATCCTTGACAAGAAGTCAATAAATGCTTACCTAGCAAACTTTAGTCGTTGTTTTTAATCTAGTTCTTATATGATTCACAAATTACTAGCAACAGAATCGCTCTAGGCGTCTGCTGAAAAAGGGAGCTTCGGGAATCGAAGTGTAGCCTAATAAAACGAATTGCTATCGAAAGCGGCTATTGAGCCACAAAAAAAGAGGTCCTTAAGACCTCTTTGCATTTGAATCTTATCTAAATGTTGAAAATTCCGTAAACAAGCCTATTTCCGCAAATTAAAGTAGACCAGTATTTACTCCTGGCTTACCAGTAGCCAGCTCAACCTTAACGATTTTTCCACCCATTTTCATAATCCGCTGCTGTTCGCGAAACCAATTTTCGTAGGGAACGAGTTTCGTGAAATAAGTGTTTTGCAATTCCCGCTGAGTCCGGATACGGGTCTGGCTGGGAACACAGGCAGTAATTTTAAACATCCGCATGGTTAATTTCTCCTAGTCAGGTGGTGAGGAAATTTTTGATCTCAATCAATCTTTGGATTGGCGTATCTAATTAAGACACCGAAGGCTGGGAGTCAAGAGTCAATACTAGACCGCTAAAACTTATCAACTTAATTCGACAAGCCTTTGACGAGCTAGCATTCACTCCAGACTTCCCAGACTTCACCAGACAAAACGCAGTCGCTTAAAACTTAAGCGATGAACGAGCGCTTACGCTTAGCTCAAGCCAGAGCAGATGTAGTCTAAATAAACGCCCATTTCCTTACCAGCATCAGCACCCACCAAGCTGGCGGTAACTTCTTTCATGGCTTGGATAGATTGCACAGTAGCGGAGATGGGAACACCCAAGGAGTTGTAGGTTTCCTTCAGACCGTTCAGCACGCGCTCATCCAAGATGGATGGGTCGCCAGCCAGCATGGCATAGGTGGAATAGCGGAGGTAGTAGTCCAAGTCGCGGATGCAAGCAGCATAGCGACGGGTGGTGTACATGTTGCCACCGGGACGGGTGATGTCAGAGTACAACAGGGACTTAGCAACCGCTTCCTTAACGATGGTGGCAGCATTAGCGCTAATGGTGGTTGCTGCACGAACGCGTAGTTCGCCAGTGTTGAAATAGCCCTTGAGCTTTTCCAAAGCACCAGTATCAAGGTATTTACCTTGAACGTCAGAGGAATTGATAACAGCAGTAATTGCGTCTTGCATTTTTCTTGTTTCCTTATCTTACGTAGTCAGGTTCTAATCCTTAGCAGGGGAAGGGAAACACCCTACTGCATGGCACCAATCACGTAGTCGAAGTAAGCGCCTGCTTCAGAAGCATCTTCGCCAGACATCATGGAGGAAGCAGCATTCTTCATAGCGCGAACGCCTTCAGCAACTGCGTCAACCGGGGTACCCAGAGACTTGTACATTTCACGAACGCCAACCAAACCGATTTCTTCAATCGGGGTGACATCACCAGCAACGACTCCGTAGGTGATCAGGCGTAGGTAGTAGTCCATATCCCGCAGGCAGGTAGCGGTCATTTCTTCACCGTAAGCGTTGCCACCGGGAGAAACAATATCAGGACGCTTTTGGAACAACTGGTCGCCAGCTTGCTTGACGATGCGCTCGCGAGAGTCGGTCAACGTTTGGGCAATCCGGAGGCGACGCTCACCGGAGGTCACAAAGTTCTTGATCCGGTCTAGTTCGCCTGGGCTAAGATAACGAGCCTCGGCATCAGCATTCACGATGGATTTCGTGACGATACTCATTTGTGGATTCCTCCAATCAAAAGAAAAGTTTTACCAGATGGTTTGAAACTGGCATTCGCCAAGGAATGTGGAAGCCTGTCACTGCTACAAGAATACTTGTTCGGTATCTTTAGCATTTTTCAGTGTAACCATCCGTACACACTGCCTGGGACTCAGCTACCTTCCGCAAATAATTTTGCGGCATTCTGTTCACATTCCAGGTCTCTTCTTAACACTTTTTAATATTGTTCCTCATTTTGGGGCTTTGAGGGCGATCGCAGCGGGTTTCGCTGGGGTCAGTTGGTCATCAAAGAGCGATCGCTTGCTTGGGAGGGGAGCGATCGCTGTCAGGATTTTTGAATTTCTGCACCCCTGAGCATCAATCACCTTTTATTCCCCCTTGTCCTCCAAATCTTCGCGGCTCCATAAAAATGCGATCGCCCATTCCATGCCCTAATCTGTTCTGCTGATTTAGCTTTAGCAGAAACTTTAAGGGATTCAAGTTGTGGACACTAGATGAGCCACTTTACCACAATGCATCTGAACAAGGTTTTGCAGTGCGGTTATTGGGGGAATTTGACCCGAAGAATTTATCTCATTGGAGGATGATCGACAAGATAGCGATCGCCTCTTCTATTTCTATTTCTGTGGTTTCTGGAGCGCTTCTGCGTTTCGATAAACTCCCCGCGTCATCCAGAGCACAGAGCAAAACTTCCGATTCATTAGGAATGGGGAACGGGTCATATTAATCACCCATTCCCCATTCCCGACTCTCGGATTTATCGGCTCAAGCGATTACCGATGTAGGAAGGCGACATATCTGACCAGGATTGTTTCACCAAGTCAGCTGCTGCTTTCACACTGCCCAGATAATTACCCGCTGGCAGGGACGGGAAGCGGTTGTAAGGCACCACATCCTCGCCGAAGTAACGAGCATACTCAGGACTATCCACCATTGCCTCTACAGCCGCCTTCAAGCCGCTATCCGCCAGCAGTTTGTTGTACTGCCGGATTTCACCTTGGGTAGCGGGTGCGCGTCCCAGCAGGTGCCGGAATAGGAACTCAATCACCTTGGTGTTGGGATAGGGGGCATAGAAGCGACGGCGATAGATATCGGAACTCGCCAGACTCTTCACAAACTCGCGCACCGAGATTTCACCGTTGCGGAGTCTGCTATCGAGATCCGAACGGCGCAGTTCCCCAGGAACTTGACCGCTGAAGATATCCATCACCTGACAGTAGATGGCATTAATCACCTGTGCAGATTCACCCTGGTTCATTCCTGGGTTCATCCGGTAAATTCGAGCAGGCTTACGCCGCGATGTCCCAACTCCAACTTCAACGGATTGCCCGTCACCGTTGGTAAAGGAACGACCCAACTCGATAAACAGCGGCTTACTCATGTCGCGCTGACGAGCTTTTGCAGCGATATCTGCGATCGCTTTACCCATCAGCGGCATCTTCGCCACATCCATGCGCGACTGCACCGGCTTGAAGCTGGGAACCACCAAGTCATCATTCTGCTTGGTCAGTTGGTTATACAGCTTCTCGGTATTCGGGAAGTTTGCCGCTGGCAGGGTCGGGAAGCGGTTGTAAGGCACCGTATCTTCTCCAAACGCCTGGGCATACTCTGGGCTATTCACCATTGCGCCCACAAAGCCCCGAAGCCCTTCAGATGCAAGGATCTGGTTATACTTGCGAATTTCTACTTGGTCTAGGGGTGCCCGTCCCAAGAAGTGCTTCGTACCCAACTCGATCACCTTAGTGTTCGGGTAGGGAGTATAGAACTCTTTGATGTAGAGGTCTGAACCTCCCAACGCCTCAATAAATTCCTTGAGGTTGATTTCACCATTCCGCAGCTTGCTTTCAAAGTCGCTGAATTGGTTCTTCACGATATAGGGTTCAATATCGCGCTCGAAAATTTGCCGGTATGCTGCCCGGATTGTGTTTTGCACCAACGCTTTGTCGTTGGTTTCTGTCAGCTTAAAGACCTTGGTTTGCTCGCGCTTCTTGCTGACACCCTGGTTGATGCGGAATTGAATGTCGGGTTCTGTCCGCAGCTGCGTGACTTGACCGAGTTCCACAAAACGAGGGGTTTCTTGCTTCTCAATTTTCAGAGCTGTGTCGGCAATGCTGCCAATCCGAAGGCTACGCAAGCTGACTCCAGCTGGTGTCAGATAGCGCTCGTAAGGAATCGTATCTTCCCCAAATGACTCGCTGTATTCGGGGCTATCGATAATCGCGTCAACCAGGGCGTAGAAGCCTTTTTTGGCGCAAATATCAAAATACTTGTTAGTTTCCTGACGTCCATAGGTGGGACGACCCAACAGACGGCGGTGGATGTATTCAATCGACTTGGTAACGTACAGCGAAGTCCAGTACAACTTGCGGAACAAGTCAGACTTAGCCAGAGCGCGGATGAACTCCCGCACTGTGGTTTCGCCGTTCTCCAGCTTGATTTCCGCCACTTTGAGGCGCTGACCTTCATAGACATCCCGCCCGAATACTTGCAGGTAGGCTGCCTTAATCACCGCTTGGGTGGAACTTTCGGAGTATTTAACGCTGGAATTCTTCACATACCGTTTGAAGGATGTGCCGCCGTTCCCACCTGGGCCGGGGAGTTGATCCAGTTTAAACACCTTCGGACCCAAGGAACCCGGAGCTTTGGGACGAGCTGCTGGGTTGCTCAGTTGGTTGTCAATTCCTGGGCCTTGGCGGATCAGGATGCGACGAGTATCTTTACCAAACGGAGCAGGACGGGTGTTGGGATTCTTGGTTTCTTTGGGGAAGATTGCCCCAAACTGAATTTCCAAGGGGTCGTTGCCGGAACCATACGGATGTTGGTCGGGCAGCGGTCGCTCGTAAGCAGCAAATGTGGTGAGGAACTGCGGTACCTTGCGGAAAGGCGCGCTGTAGTTCAACAAATCTTGCTGCGGTCCCCAGTTGCGACACTCCTGCGCTTCTTGACCTAGACCCCGGATGTAGGGCACGGTTTCTTCGCCGAAGTAGTCGGAATATTCCTTAGAATCCACCAGGGCATCAACGAGACCGGGTAGACCTTTGCTGGAAACAATGGAGAAGTATTCTTGGACTTCTTCACGGCTGGATGGGCCACGACCCAGGAAGTGACGGAATGCCAGTTCCAGAGCGCGACTGTTGATATATGGCTCGTAGAAGTTTTTGCGGTAAAGAGTAGATTTACCCAAGCGGCGGATAAATTCTTTCATTGAGATGTCGCCATTTCTGACCTTGGATTCTAAGTCAGAGATGCCAAGGCTGTAAGCGCGAGTAATGTCGCGCTCAAAGACTTGCCGATAGGCGGCTTTGATGATTTCTTGCTTTTCCGAAGATGACAAACCGGGCTTCATGGCGTACTTGGGACGCCGCTCGGCTGAATTGAAGTAAATTTGGGGCAGTTGCAGACCTTGCTGATCGCCAGAAGGACGCTGCCGCACTTTGTCGGAGGGGGTGGGGGCGCGGAATTCGCTAATCAGCACTTCAAAGTACTGGTTGACAATCGTTGTCCCTTCCTCGTCGCGCCGGAAATAACCCAAGGCGGCTGCCCGCATTTCCTGCAACGCCACAATTGTCGCTTCGCCGGAGCAAGCATTTTCAATGATTTCCCGCAAACCCCGCGTGTTAACCGCGATGATATTGGGGTCTCCGGCAACAATTGCGTAGGTCAGGTAGCGCAAGAACCAGGATAAGTCCCGCAACGACTTTTGCATATTGCCCGGACCGTAGCGGGCAACGTTGATCGGTCTGAAACCCGCTGGGGTAGGACCGCCGCCGCCTGCGCTGAAGAGCGATCGCAACCCCTGCAAAAAGCCACCGCTGCTTTCCACATAGGTGACATTTCCCAGCGCCATCCCTTGTTTGACATCCGGAACGTTCGCCGTCACCAATTCGGGTTCGCGAGGCTTTTCTAAGAAAGCCATCGGGGAACCCCCGACGAAAATGCGGTTGGCAGCACGGGACACAATCAGGTCTGCATTTTGGGTGAGCGTTTGAGCAATCTCAAGACGCTTGCTGCCGGAACTGAAATAGCTCTTCAGTTCATCCAGCTCACCTCTCCCTAAGAAGCGGTCTTGTTGTTCCGCTTGCGAAATAGTTGCAACTGGTACTGTTTGATATAGTTGCGGACGCGCAACTGAGCTTCCACCACTTGCCTTAACACTCATTGGATCTCAAAAGCTCCCTATCTAAATCGTCACTGCGTTAAACATGACCAGAGTGCCACTGATGAATGATGAATTGTGAAGGTTGAGGGATTAAAGTTAACCAACCGCCACGGGAGCGACTGACCCGGAGAAAGTGGCTTTTTCCCTACGGCTTATGGCTTATCAACTTCATTCTTGCGCCTTCAACATCTCAGCGTTCATCTTTGAGCCTTTATCCTTTAACTGCCTGGGGTTAATCAGCTCAGTTTTTAGATTAAAACTTTTCGGGCTTCTCAGACTGGTTTGTTAAAAAGTGTGTAGAACCCTATCTAGGTGTTCACAAGGTCATAATACTAAATGGCGGCAGATTCCCTGAGAAGAGCGATAAGTTTTGTTACTTAAGACGCCGTCTACCTACAGATGACCTGCCCGGACATCTCTAACTTTACCCTTTAACGTGATATGGAAATCAGGCAGGATATCAGTTCCGCCGTCCAACGACTTTACGATACTTACCCTTTTCCACCAGAACCTCTGCTGGATAGTCCGCCTCCCGGCTACAACTGGCGCTGGAATTGGCTAGCCGCTTATCATTTTTGCACCCATCAAACACCCCAAAAGCAGGATGTCCGCATTTTAGATGCCGGATGTGGCACGGGTGTAGGAACAGAGTACCTAGTTCACCTCAATCCGGCGGCTCAAGTGGTGGGAATTGATTTGAGTTCGGGCGCTTTGGAAGTGGCACGAGAGCGTTGTCGCCGTTCTGGGGCAAATCGCGTCGAGTTTCATCACAAGAGTTTATATGACGCGCAGGAACTACCGGGTGAGTTTGATTTAATCAATTGTGTTGGGGTTTTGCATCATTTGCCCGACCCGATTCGGGGAATTCAATCCCTAGTGGCGAAGTTAGCGCCGGGAGGCTTGATGCATATTTTCGTTTATGCTGAGCTGGGGCGCTGGGAAATCCAGTTGATGCAAAAAGCGATCGCACTGCTTCAAGGCGAACGGCGAGGCGACTACCGCGATGGCGTTCAGGTGGGGCGTCAAATATTTGCCGCTTTGCCAGAAAATAATCGGCTTGTCAAGCGAGAAAAAGAGCGCTGGTCTTTAGAAAATCAGCGGGATGAGTGTTTTGCAGATATGTACGTTCATCCCCAGGAAATCGACTACAACATCGACACTCTTTTTGAACTCATTGATGCTTCAGGTTTGGATTTTGTTGGTTTTTCTAATCCCAAAAACTGGGAATTAGAGCGACTCTTGGGGAAAAATCCAGATTTGCTCAAACGGGCAAAAAAATTAAGCGATCGCGAACGTTATCGTTTAATCGAATTATTAGACCCAGAAGCAGTCACTCACTACGAATTTTTCCTAGCACGTCCTCCCCTATCCAAAGCAGATTGGTCATCGGATGAGGCACTGTTAGCAGCCATTCCAACGCGAAACCCATGCATGGATGGATGGCCTAGCCGCTGTCTGTTTAACTACGATTATCAGATTGTCAATTTGTCAGAGGGAGAGTTTGGATTTTTGCAAGCGTGTGATCTGAACTCAGAAAAACGTCGAAGCATAAAAGAAATTTTGGCGAGTGTTTCGTTAGAGTTGGATCTTGTGCGATCGCTCTTGGAACGACAGCTAATTATGCTGACACCGAGTTAACAAATCGGTAATTGTTAATGGGTAATAGGAAATTCATGACGATTCATTCCCTATTACCTATTCCCATTGCCAATATTTCATATATCAATTCAGCTTGCCTTACATTAGTTACCCTGGTTTGGCTGGGGGTTCCTTGGTTCTGCTTCCCAAATGATCTCTCGTTTTGGCTCTTCGTTGTTGTCGTCTGGACTCTCAGCAGGCGTTGGTTCTGGGATTTCCGCAGGAGTCTCAGCAGGGATTTGATTTTGTGGTTCTTCTGGAATCTCAGCAGGCGTTGGTTCTGGAACTTCAGCAGGAGTCTCAGCAGGGATTTGATTTTGTGGTTCTTCCGGAGTCTCAGCAGGCGTTGGTTCTTGGACTTCAGCAGGAGTCTCAGCAGGTGTTTCAGAAGGCGCTTCATCTCCTGCTTCAAACTCAATTGTAATAATCGGTTTAGCCTCCTGATAGATAAAGGCTTCCATATCTCCTATAGGATTTCGGGCACTGTTAAGGCTGTCACCATCGTAGGGGGGAGTGCCATTGAAGAATTTTTCCAGCCGGTAGGTTTGAGCCACGGCTGGTGAACTGATAAAGGCACTTAATCCAATGATGCAGATTAACCCTTGAGTTTGAGGTTTCATTTAACCAATACCTCCTCAACTACAGCTACCTGTAGTCTATATAACCACCAAAATTAAACGAAGTTTCCAGTGTATATCCTTTAGTGACTTCTGTAAAACTTGAACAAAAAAATTAGTTCAGATGGAACCGGCAACGGGAAAGACGTGATTGTAATCCTTTAAGTATTTTTTCAGCATCAAAGAATATTTTGATATCGTCAAGAACAAGGTTCGCAGGCCTTGCTAATGGAGACGACTGCCCCTAAAACAATAGGAAATATAGCAGTTGTAAATGATTCTTGAAGATGGGATTCGCGACTTCTCTCAGCAGTCGCCCATGCGAACCTTTGTAAAAAAAACAATTCCCCTAACTTCCTCGATTAAGGGAAAATTAGGGGAATCAATTGTGTAAAAAATGCAATTATAAAAATATTAACCCTCAACCTTTACCTAGAGCCAATAAAAACTGAGGGCATGATTATAACTTGCATGACTACCTTATTGAACCTGGTTGGTAGGGCTGGTTCGTGGGTCTTGCATCTCTTTGTAACTGGCTTTCCGACTGATTAGGATTGTTGTTTTCTGGTTCTGTTAAGTTGCGATTGGTTGCCGGTGTCGCATTCTGAGTTGATTCCCGAACCTCGCTATCATCGTTAGAGGTTTCCCGATTTCCAGTCGGGTTGCGGGGTTCAATAACGTCGTCGCCCGTATATGGGGGGAGACCATTGAAAAAGTCTTGTAACGGTGTGTTTTGAGCTACGGCTGGGGAACTGATGAGGGCAGTTAATCCCAGGATGCCAATCAACCACTGGGTTTTAAATTTCATTTGACTAATACTTCCTTAACTATGCGTATCCTACTACTCAAGTTAAGCAAGTTTGCTTTTTGTAACCTCTAGCTGCCGACGTACCACCTGAGATGAAAACTCAGCCAGATAGAACCAGCCAAGGAAAGCGATCGCTACTACACCCAGATCGCTACTGTACCCATTTGATAATTCTTCTGGCGTCACAAACCGATGGCGAGGCGATCGCTCCTTGACACTTCTATTTCTGGAGTGTTCTGTGCGGTTCGTTTTTTAGGAGTCCAAGAGAAGTGCTATAGACGCGCCTTTCCCGTGTGGGCTAAGACAGTAGATGTCGCTGCACACTTCTCGAAAAACCGCTATGCGCTCTCAAGTCGGACTCCGCGCCTTCATCACCTTTCTGGCTACTATTCTGAGTGTCGATTTGGGATTTCCAACTGTAGATTGGCAATTCATCCAAAATTCAAAATTTTCTAGCGCCATCCAAAATTCTCAGGCGTTGGCTCAAACCCCCGCTGAGCGAGAAGCCGAAGCCGATCGGTTGCTAGAGCAAGGGATTGAGCAGCAAAAGAAGGGTCAATTTAGAGCTTCCTTACAGTCTGGACAAGAAGCATTGAAGATTTACCGAGAAATCGCCGATAAGAAGGGAGAGGGGGCGGTTCTTAACAATTTGGGAGAAGCTTATCGATCGTTGGGTGACTATACACGAGCGATTGAGTTCTATCAACAAAGTTTAGCTGTGGATCGTTCCCTCGGCAATCGCAAGGGAGAGTCATACGTTCTAAATAATTTGGGCATTGTTCATCATCATTTGGGCGATTATGCCAAAGCAATTGATTACTTTGAGCAACGTTTAACGATTGCGCGAGAAATCCGCGATCGCTCCGGAGAACAAGGCGCTCTGGGAAATATAGGGATTGTCTTCTATTCCCTAGGAAATTATGTCAAAGCGATTGATTTCCATCGACAGAGTTTAGCGATCGCGCGAGAACTTGGCGATCGCTCTGGGGAAGGTGCATCTCTGAATAATTTGGGCATCGCTTACGATTCTCTAGGCGACTATTCACGAGCTATTAATTACTATCAACAGCGTTTACCGCTGGCGCGAGAGTTAGGTGAGCGTCACGCAGAGGGGCAAGTTCTGGGGAATCTAGGCGTTGCTTACATGGATTTGAGGGATTATCCCAAAGCAATTGAGTATCTGCAACAGCGAATCGCGATCGCGCGGGAAATTGGCGATCGCTTAGGGGAAGCAACAGCACTGGGAAATTTAGGTAATGCTTACACTTCCTTGGGCGACTATGCCAAGGCAATTGATTATCAGCAGCAGCGGATCGCGATCGCGCAGCAAATTGGCGACATCGAAGGCGAAGGAACGGCGCTAAACAATTTGGGAGTGGCGCTTCGCCGATCGGGCAAGCTTGCAGAAGCCGAAAAAACCCTAGGCGCAGGAATTCAAATTTGGGAATCGCTTCGGCAAAAATTGGGGAATAACGATACTTACAAAGTGTCAGTTTTTGAACAGCAAGCCAAAACTTACCGTCTGCTGCAACAAGTCCTCATCGCCCAAAATAAGATAAATGAAGCGTTGGAAATTGCCGAACGGGGTCGAGCGCGGGCATTTGTGGAGTTATTGATGACGCGCGTTGCTTCACCCAATGCTCTAACAACCATTACTCCACCCAACATTCAGAAAATTCAACAAATCGCCAAAGAACAAAATGCCACACTGGTTGAGTATTCAATTATCGTCGATAGTTTAGAAAAAAAAATCGAGAACAAATCGAAGAATCAAAACTCTATATTTGGGTCGTCAAGCCCACAGGTGAAGTGAGTTTTCGCTCCTCTAACCTTAAACCTCTGTGGCAGCAACAGAATACAGACCTGGCAAAGCTTGTTGTCAATAGTCGAGAATCAATTGGTGTCAGAGGTCGCGGGTTGAGTGTTGTTAGCAAAGTAGATGAAACAAGCCAAGCCAAACAATTACAACAACTTCATCAGCTACTAATTCAACCAATTACCGATCTGTTGCCAAAAGAGGCAAATGCCCGTGTCGTTTTTATTCCTCAAACATCTTTATTTTTGGTTCCCTTTGCCGCTCTGCAAGACAGTTCTGGCAAATACTTAATTGAACAACACACCATCCTGACTGCACCCTCGATTCAGGTACTGGATTTAACTCGGCAGCAAAAACAACGTGTAGAGACGCGAAATTTAGCCTCTCGACAAAACCCGAATGTATTAGTTGTTGGCAATCCCAATATGCCCAATGTTTCTCTTAAGCGGGGAGAATCGCCTCAAAAATTGTCAACTCTCCCTGGTGCAGAACGGGGAGCTTTAGCGATCGCTACTCTACTTAATACCAAAGCTCTCATTGGCAACTCTGCCAATGAATCTGCGGTTGTCCAGCAAATGTCTAAAGCAAAAATGATTCATCTTGCGACTCACGGGTTGCTGGATGATTTTCAGCGTAGCGGAGTACCGGGAGCGATCGCCCTGGCTCCTTCGGGTAAAGATGATGGGTTACTTACTGCCACCGAAATCCTGAATCTCAAGCTCAATGCCGAGTTAGTTGTCTTGAGTGCTTGCGACACTGGGCAAGGTATACTCACCGGCGATGGTGTGATTGGACTGTCTCGCTCTTTAATTACTGCGGGTGTCCCCAGTGTCATCGTCACTTTGTGGGCGATACCCGATAATCCTTCTGCCTTGTTGATGACCGAATTTTATCAAGATCTGCAACAAAACTCCGATAAAGCACAAGCTTTGCGAAGCGCGATGCTGACGACGATGAAACAATATCCTGACCAACCCAGTGCTTGGGCTGCATACACGTTGATTGGGGAAGCTGAATAACCCGAAAACAATCAGATAGCCTCTGTTGCTGCTGCGATCGCATTCTTGATTCTGATGACGATACTCTCGCATCAACCGATAACTAGACGCGCCTAATTGCCGTAGGTTAAAACAGCGATCGCATCCTTGCACCTTCTCCCCTAATAACTGTGCGTTTCCAAATCAGACTCCTCAGCGCGATCGCTCTTTTGACATCTGCTGCAACGCCGTTCCCGCCTAATTTTCCAGCGCTATTTCCCACAACACAGGCGTTAGCGCAAACCCCAGATGCTCGGAAAGCCGAAGCAGACCAACTACTTGTGCAAGGTATTCAGCAGGCTCAGACCAGTCAATTTGAGGCGGCATTACAGTCTTGGCAACAAGCACTCAGTCTCTATCGGGAAATTAAAAACCGTTTGGGGGAGGGACAATCCCTAGGCAATTTGGGAAATGCTTACCGTTACCTAGGAGATTACGCCAAAGCGATTGATTACCACCAGCAGAGTTTAGCGATCATGCGGGAAATTAAAGACCGTTTGGGGGAGGGGAAATCCCTAGGCAATTTGGGAAATGCTTACGATTCTTTGGGAGATTACGCTAAGGCGATTGAGTACCACCAGCAGTATTTAGCCATCACGCGAGAAATTAAAGACCGTTTGGGGGAGGGAGGTGCGCTGGGCAATCTGGGAGTTACCTACAAAAATCTAGGAGATTACGCCAAGGCGATTGATTACTACCAGCAGAGTTTGGCAATTAAGCGGGAAATCAAAGACCGTTTGGGGGAGGGGGCATCCTTAGCCAATTTGGGAAATGCTTACTTTTATCTGGGAGATTACGCCAAAGCGATTGATTACCAGCAGCAGCATTTAGCCATCGCACGGGAAATTAAAAACCGTTTGGGGGAGGGGGCATCTCTAGGCAGTCTAGGAAATGCTTACTCTTCCCTAGGAGATTACGCCAAAGCGATTGACTATTACCAGCAGCATTTAGCTATTGCGCGGGAAATTAAACACCGTTTGGGGGAGGGAAGTGCGCTGGGTAATTTGGGACTGGCTTACAATTCTTTAGGAGAATACGCCAAGGCAATTGATTACCACCAGCAGCATTTAGCCATCGCACGAGAAATCAAAGACCGCCAAGGCGAGGGGCAATCCCTAGACAATCTGGGAATTGCCTACAAAAACCTAGGAGAATACGCCAAGGCGATTGATTACCACCAGCAGCGTTTAGCCATTGCACGGGAAATTAAAGATCGTTTGGGTGAGGGGCAATCTCTAGCCAATCTGGGACTGGCTTTTCAGGAATCTGGCAATCTCTCTCAAGCCGAAAAAACCCTCCGCGCTGGAATTGAGGTATACAAATCTCTACGGGAACGATTGGGTGGCAATGATGCCTACAAAGTGTCAATTTTTGAGCAGCAAGCTCGCACCTATCGTCTGCTGCAACAAGTCCTGATTGCCCAAAATCAACCCACAGAGGCTCTAGAAGTTGCGGAAAGCGGTCGTGCCAGGGCATTTGTGGAGCTACTGGCGACACGCTTCTCATCCCCTTCCTCTACTCAGGCGAATATCTCTACCAATCCACCCAACACCCAGCAAATTCAACAAATCGCCAAACAACAAAATGCCACCCTGGTTGAATATTCGATTATTTATGACGACTTCAAGATTCAAGGTAAACAAGAAGCTCGCGAATCAGAACTCTATATTTGGGTAATCCCACCCTCAGGCAAAGTAGCTTTTCGTCGTGTTGACCTTAAACCCCTGTGGCAGCAGCAAAATACAAGCCTTGAAAAACTTGTTATCAACAGCCGCGAATCGATGGGTGTCAGAGGTCGCGGCTTGAGCATCATCACTAGATTGGATGAAACTAGCCAAACTAATCGATTACAGCAACTCCATCAACTACTAATTAAACCCATTGCCGACTTCCTGCCTGCTGACCCCAATGCCCGCCTTATCTTTATTCCTCAAGAATCCCTGTTCTTGGTTCCCTTTGCTGCCCTCCAAGATACCAGCAATAAATACCTCATCGAACAACACACTATCCTCACGGCTCCCTCAATTCAGGTACTGGCATTAACCCGTCAGCAACGCCAACGGGTTCCAGTGTCCGCGAAAGATGTTCTAGTGGTTGGCAATCCCACGATGCCTAGCCTTGCCCCAAAAATTGGAGAAAAGGCTCAACCGCTTTCTCCCCTACCGGGTGCCGAGAAGGAAGCGATTGAGATTGCTCGTCTCCTGAACACGAAAGCTCTAACTGGGAAACAAGCCACTGAATCCGCAGTTGTTCAGAAGCTACCCACAGCAAAAATGATTCATCTGGCAACTCACGGATTGCTGGATGATTTTCAGCGTAGCGGAGTACCGGGAGCGATCGCCCTGGCTCCTTCTGGTCAAGAGGACGGGTTACTCACCGCCAGCGAAATCCTCAATCTCAAGCTCAATGCCGAGTTAGTTGTCTTGAGTGCTTGCGACACTGGGCAAGGTAAGCTGACTGGCGATGGCGTGATTGGATTGTCTCGCTCTTTAATTACTGCGGGTGTCCCCAGTGTCATCGTCACTTTGTGGGCGATACCCGATAATCCTTCTGCCTTGTTGATGACCGAATTTTATCAAAATCTGCAACAAAACTCCGATAAAGCGCAAGCTTTGCGAAGTGCGATGCTGACGACGATGAAACAATATCCCAACCAACCCAGCGCTTGGGCTGCATACACGTTGATTGGGGAAGCTGAGTAAAAAGCTAGGGAGAACAGCCGCAAGCTTCTACAACAAGGGGCGGAGCGATATCCACGCTGATACCTAAAATGCTTCCTAAATGAGAACTCATGAGTATGAATGCGAAAAAGGCTTCTTGGATGAGAACTCATGAGCATGAATGCGATCGCTACCAGAGAGAACCTTTTAATTTGCTGACATCGACTTAATTCTTTTTTAAGTAATGTTACCTCTGCATGGTATATTCAAAATGTTTGGTTCTGACCTGTAGTAGTCAGACCAAATAGCACAAGCTGAAACACATCAGTTGTGAACTTGTCAAACGAATCTCAAACAACCACGCCGACCACCGAGGAGTTACCACAAACTGGTTCGCCTGTATCAGAACCAGATGGCTCCATGCAAGAGTACTACCAACTTCAACAAGAGTTGTTGCTGACTACACTTGCTTTGAGCGGGATTATTTTTATCTCCGTCTGGATTTTTTACTCTCTCAACATTGCCCTGAATTACTTGATAGGGGCGTGCACATGTGTGGTTTACTTGAGGATGTTGGCTAAAGACGTTGAGCGACTTGGCGCAGAGAAACAGCGTCTGAGTAAGACTCGGTTTGCTCTGTTTATTGGGTTGATTATAATCGCAACCCAAGTGAATAAGCTACAGATTCTGCCCGTTTTTTTGGGATTTCTGACTTATAAAGCCTCCCTCATCGTCTATATGCTTCGGACTTTGTTTCCCCCGGACGCTCGATAGGTTGGACAGTGTTAGAATTCTCCACTCTTTAATCCCTGGAGAACCCTCATTGAATGGAAATGCTAAGTATTCTTTCCGCCTTTAATTCATTCCCTCTCGCCAAACTAGAAGTTGGTCATCACCTTTATTGGCAAGTGGGAAATCTTAAGATTCACGGGCAAGTTTTTCTAACTTCCTGGGTTGTTATTGGTATTCTTCTGCTTGCCTCGTTAGCTGCAACTCGGAATATTCAGAGAATTCCTAAAGGTATCCAAAACTTCATGGAATATGCTCTAGAATTCATTCGAGATCTGGCTAGAAACCAGCTTGGCGAGAAAGAATACCGTCCGTGGGTGCCATTTATTGGCACGCTGTTTCTGTTTATCTTTGTCTCAAACTGGTCTGGCGCATTAGTTCCCTGGAAGCTAATTCACCTTCCAGAAGGAGAACTAGCAGCTCCCACTAATGACATCAATACCACAGTGGCACTGGCATTGCTAACTTCTTTAGCGTATTTTTACGCAGGTTTTAGCAAGCGGGGTTTAGGGTACTTTAAAAAGTATATTGAGCCGACACCGATCCTATTACCCATTGCCATTTTAGAAGATTTCACAAAGCCCCTTTCCCTCAGCTTCCGTTTATTTGGCAACATTCTGGCGGATGAACTGGTAGTAGCAGTATTAGTGCTACTGGTTCCCCTGTTTATTCCTCTGCCAGTTATGGCGTTGGGGCTATTTACCAGTGCCATTCAAGCTTTAGTGTTTGCCACCTTAGCAGCTGCATACATTCATGAAGCGATGGAGGGGCATGGTGATGAAGGGCATGAGGAGCATTAACCTTTTTTAGGGTAGGAAGAAGGATATAAGATGAATAAAATCATCCCTCCTTCTCCATATCGCCTTCGGGATGCCCTCAGTTGATAGAATTTGAGATTTGGGATTTAAGATTAAAAATCTTGACTCAAAACTCAACACTTGTAAGGGCGCGGCATTGCCGTGTCTCTACTCGAAACTCTCTGTTGTTTGTTCTGTACTTCAAGGTAAGGAAATAATCATGGATCCATTGGTTTCTGCTGCTTCAGTTCTGGCTGCTGCTCTCGCAATTGGTTTAGCTGCAATTGGCCCTGGTATCGGTCAAGGAAATGCTGCTGGTCAAGCAGTCGAAGGTATTGCTCGTCAGCCAGAAGCAGAAGGGAAAATTCGCGGCACCTTGCTGTTAACCCTGGCTTTCATGGAATCCCTTACCATTTATGGTCTGGTGATTGCCCTAGTTCTGTTGTTTGCTAACCCCTTCGCTTAACATTTTTTGTTTGAGTAGAGACGTGGTTAACCACGTCTCTACTCAAACGAAGTTTTTAGTGTCCAGTCCTGTTGATGTAAGTTGAACCCCTTGCCTAGAGGGTATAGAGAATATGACAAGTGAGATAATTTTGCTTGCAATTAAAACTGCTGTTCAAGCATAAAGAGGGAAGAAATGTTTGATTTCGACGCTACCTTGCCCTTGATGGCAGTGCAGTTTCTGCTATTGGCAGCGGTATTAAATGTGGTTTTCTATAAGCCACTGACTAAAGTGCTAGACGAGCGCGACGATTACATCAGATCGAATGAGATGGGTGCGCGGGAACGCTTGGCAAAAGCTGAGCAGTTAGCAAAGCAATATGAGCAACAGCTAGCGGATACCCGCAGGCAGTCTCAAGCGCTGATTGCAAATGCTCAAGCCGATGCCCAGAAAATAGGCGCTCAACAAGTAGCTGAGGCACAGCAAGAAGCTGTTGCAAAACGAGAACAGGCGTCTATAGAGATTGGGCAGCAAAAGCAAGAAGCTTTGCAATCTCTAGAAACCCAGGTGGACGAACTGAGTCGCCAAATTCTGGAAAAAATATTGGGACAGCAGCTGGTCAATAGATAGAGAGCTTGAAGGAAAAGCTGTCATTAGTCATTAGTCATTAGTCATTAGACCAAAGCCAATGACTGATGACGAATGACCAACTTCATACTTCAATGGGATGGGTATCATGGGGACTTTTTTCTTATTAGCCGAGGTGGCTCACTCAGCTGGCGCTGAATTAGCAGAGGCAGAGGGGCATCATGGTTTCGGTTTAAATCCGGACATTTTTGAAGCCAATCTAATTAACCTGGCAATTCTTATTGGTGTACTGTTTTACTTTGGACGTAACTTATTAGGAAATATCCTAAGCGAGCGTCGTGCAAGGATTGAAACGGCGATTAGAGAAGCAGAGCAACGCCAGAAAGAGGCAGCAGCTGCACTCTCTGATGCCCAGCAGAAATTAACTCAGGCTCAAGCGGAGGCAGAACGAATCCGCAAAGATGCTGAAGAAAGTGCGAAGGCAGCGAGAGAAGCCATTTTGGCGAAAGCAGCAATGGATGTCGAGCGCTTGCACAGAACAGCTGTTGCCGATTTGAACACTGAAAGGGAGCGAGCGATCGCTGAACTCAGAGCGCAAGTTTCTGCAATGGCGTTGCAGCGCGTTGAATCGCAACTCAAAAGCCAATTGGATGATGCTGCTCAACAACAATTAATTGACAGCAGCATCGCTAGTGTAGGAGGTCGCTGATGAAAGGTAGTATGGTTAGCGGTGAAATCGTAGAGCCGTATGCAGAGGCATTAATGTCCTTGGCTCAGTCGCAGAACCAGACAGAGCGGTTTGGCGAAGATGTACGATCTTTGTTGGGAGTCCTAGAAAGTTCTGAGGATCTACAGCATTTTCTGGGCAATCCAGTTGTAAGCGCTGAAAATAAAAAAGCGGTATTGCAGCAAATTGCTGGCGATGGACTTCACCCCTACATCCTCAACTTTTTGATGTTGCTGGTAGAGAGGCGACGTATCCTCTTTCTAGAGGGAATTTGCAAACAGTTCCAGGCACTTCTGCGGAAGCTGAATCAGACTGTTCTAGCAGAAGTTATCTCAGCGGTAGAACTGTCGGAGTCTCAGCAGCAAGCCATCGGTGAAAAAGTAAAAGCGATTAGCGGTGCCCAGCAAGTAGAACTCGATACCAAACTCGATCCAGATTTAATCGGTGGTGTCATCATCAAAGTGGGGTCTCAGGTATTGGATGCCAGTTTGCGAGGACAACTGCGCCGTATTGGCATACGCCTGAACAGTGCCGCCTAAAGTTGAAAGTTGAGAGTTGGAAAGGTAAGCAGTTTGTCGGTGGAAACTTTTCAGATGTTTGCAAGTTAAGCAAGTGAAATTTGCAAATCTTAACTTCTAATGTTCAACCTACCACCGCCAAAATAGAGAGCTTCAACCTTTAAGCTACCCTTCGAGAAGGGATTCTTCTTAAAACCTTCAACCTTTAACACAAACCCTTTCCTCCTTTAACAAGTAACCATGATCAGCATCAGACCTGACGAAATTAGCAGCATTATTCGGCAGCAAATTGAACAATACGACCGAGACGTTAGTGTTTCTAACGTGGGTACCGTATTGCAAGTAGGTGACGGGATTGCCCGGATTTATGGCCTAGACAAGGTTATGTCCGGGGAACTGGTGGAATTTGAAGACGGTAGCGTTGGCATCGCCCTGAACTTAGAAGAAGACAACGTGGGCGTGGTGCTAATGAGCGATGGTCGCAACATCCAGGAAGGTAGCTCTGTGAGCGCCACCGGCAAGATTGCTCAGGTGCCAGTGGGCGAAGCCTTGATTGGTCGTGTTGTGGATGCTCTCGCTCGTCCGATTGATGGAAAGGGAGACCTTAACACCACAGAAACCCGCCTCATTGAATCAGGCGCACCGGGAATTATTGCTCGGCGCTCGGTTTACGAACCGATGCAAACCGGCATTACCGCTATTGACGCGATGATTCCGATTGGTCGGGGTCAGCGGGAGCTAATCATTGGTGACAGACAAACCGGAAAAACTTCGATCGCGGTTGACACCATCCTCAACCAGAAAGAAGAAGACGTGATTTGCGTCTACGTCGCTATCGGTCAAAAAGCTTCTACCGTCGCCCAAGTGGTGAACGTGCTTCAGGAACGAGGCGCAATGGACTACACCATTGTGGTAGCAGCAAACGCTAACGACCCAGCAACCCTGCAATATCTGGCTCCCTACACGGGCGCTAGCTTGGCAGAATACTTCATGTACAAGGGCAAGGCGACGCTGATCATCTATGATGACCTCTCCAAGCAAGCCCAAGCTTATCGCCAGATGTCCCTGCTGCTGCGTCGTCCGCCCGGACGGGAAGCTTATCCTGGGGATGTGTTCTATCTCCACTCCCGTTTGCTGGAGCGTGCCGCAAAGCTGAGTACAGAACTGGGTGAAGGCAGCATGACCGCGCTGCCAATTATCGAAACCCAAGCTGGGGACGTTTCCGCTTACATTCCCACCAACGTGATTTCGATTACCGATGGTCAGATTTTCTTGACCTCCGACCTATTCAACTCTGGCTTGCGTCCCGCAGTGAACCCCGGTATTTCCGTATCGCGGGTGGGTTCAGCGGCTCAAACCAAGGCGATGAAAAAAGTGGCTGGTAAGCTAAAGCTGGAGTTAGCCCAGTTTGACGACCTGCAAGCTTTTGCTCAGTTTGCCTCGGATTTGGATAAGGCAACCCAAGACCAGTTGGCGCGGGGTCAGCGCTTGCGGGAACTTCTGAAGCAGCCGCAATACTCGCCGCTATCAGTGGCTGAGCAAGTGGCAGTTGTGTATGCAGGTTTGAATGGCTATTTGGATGATATTCCTGTAGAAAAGGTGGCTCCTTTTGCGCGATCGCTGCGGGAGTACCTGAAAACCAGCAAGCCGAAGTACATGGAAATCCTCCGCAAAGAGAAGCAGCTGACGGAAGATGCAGAAGGCATCCTCAAGGAAGCGATCGGTGAAGCGAAGAAGACCTTCATGGCGATGGCGTAACTTGTCCAAAGCGAATAGCTAAGCGCGAATAGCTAATTGTAAAAAGTAGCGCTTCGCAATTAGCTATTCGTAATTAGCCACTCGCAAAGGACAACTGACACCGGACAAAACTATGGCAAATCTAAAATTTATTCGCGATCGCATTCAGTCGGTCAAAAACACCAAAAAAATCACCGAGGCAATGCGCCTCGTTGCTGCTGCCAAAGTGCGCCGCGCCCAACAACAGGTGACTGCCACTCGCCCCTTTGCCGACCGCCTCGCTCAGGTTCTCTACGGTCTGCAAAACCGTCTGCGGTTTGAAGAAGCTAACCTGCCTCTGTTGAGAAACCGGGAGGTTCGGTCTGTAGGAATTTTGGTGATTACAGGCGATCGCGGTCTCTGCGGTGCCTACAACACCAACGTCATCCGTCGCGCTGAAAACCGCGCCAAGGAACTACAAGCCGAAGGTCGGGACTATAAATTTGTGCTGGTAGGGCGCAAAGCTATCCAATACTTCCAGCGTCGCGACCAGCCGATTGACGCTACTTATACTGGCTTAGAGCAAATTCCTACAGCAGCAGAAGCATCCAGAATCGCTGACGAACTGCTTTCCTTGTTCTTGTCAGAGAATGTAGACCGGATTGAATTGGTCTACACCAAGTTTGTCTCCTTGATCAGCTCTCGCCCAGTGGTGCAAACCTTGCTGCCGCTGACAACCCAAGGACTAGAAGCAAGAGATGATGAAATCTTCCGCCTCACAACTCGCGGTGGTGGTTTTGAGGTAACACGGGAGAAAGTCTCTACCCAAGTTCGAGAGTTCCCACGGGACATGATCTTCGAGCAAGATCCAGTACAGATTCTCGATGCCCTCCTGCCGCTGTATCTGAATAACCAGTTACTGCGGGCTTTGCAAGAATCGGCAGCGAGCGAACTAGCAGCACGGATGACGGCGATGAACAACGCCAGCGACAACGCTAAGGAGCTGATTGGTTCTCTTACTCTGAAGTACAACAAAGCGCGTCAGGCGGCAATCACCCAGGAAATTCTGGAAGTTGTCGGCGGTGCCGAAGCGTTACAAGGCTAGATTTAGCTTTTCAATTTAATTTACACAGAGCGTCTGAGATTACTCAGACGCTTTTTTGTTGTATGCACTCGCATCATCGAACGGATAGACCCACTTAAGCAGCACCTATCACTGCCCAAAGCAAAGCGTATAACAAAAAGTTTCTAGATTGTTGCAATTTATTTACATACTGTTACAATAGTTAACATAAAGAAACAAAGGAAAGACAACCATGAAATACACCACCGACGAAAGAGGCATCCTCAACAACTATGCAGCCGAGCCTGCGGTGTACTTTGCCGAACCCCCCTCACCAGAGCAGCAGCGTCGCTACGCTTTCCAAGGCGCGATCGCTATTTTGTTTGTCACCCTGCTGGTTCTGACTGCATTGGGTGTCAGCTAAGTTATTCGAGATTTCAAGATTTACGGATAAATACAACAAACCAGGACAAACAACCATGAGATACACCACCGACGAAAGAGGCATCCTCAACAACTATGCAGCCGAGCCTGCGGTGTACTTTGCCGAATCCCCCTCACCAGAGCAACAGCGTCGCTACGCTTTTCAAGGCGCGATCGCTACTTTGTTTGTCACCCTGCTAGTTCTGACTGCATTGGGTGTCAGCTAAGTTATTCAAGATTTACAGAGCAATACAACCAACCAGGACAAACAGCCATGAAATACACCACCGACGAAAGAGGCATCCTCAACAACTATGCAGCTGAGCCTGCGGTGTACTTTGCCGAGTCCCCTTCACCAGAGCAGCAGCGTCGCTACGCTTTTCAAGGCGCGATCGCTACTTTGTTTGTCACCCTGCTGGTTCTGACTGCATTGAGTGTCAGCTAAACCTGAAGAAAGAGAAGTTTCAGACACTTATTTCCAATACTTAGGAGTTCGGTTATGAAGACTGACTTTGACTTTGATGCCCGCTATCAGTTTGCGCCGACTGTCTTTAACACTGATTTCAACAACTTTGCGCCCATCACTGCTAATCAAGCTTGGTCGTTGTTCTTTACCGCTGGTCGTAACGATGCGGCGCTGGGAGATAATCCTGAAGTAGGGCGACTCTTCAACAACATCTTGAGTGCTGTTGTCTTCACAGTGATTGTTGGAGCCTTTACTTTCTACTCGTTTTAAGACAAAGACAACGTGAAAATTTCCTTAGCCCCAGCTTCTCCAAAGCTGGGGTTTCTCATTTCTAGGCATTATGGTTTGACGGGGTGAGTAGCTAATTGATTCATGAAACAATAGAGAAAGTTTAGTTTCCGTGGGGAAGCATTCCCTCTAGCCATTGCTGCTCATGTCCAAGACACATAAAGTTGAAATTTACGATCAAGGCAATACTCAGACCCTTGAAGTGCCAGAGGATAAAACGATCCTTCAGGTTGCCTCTGCTGCTGGGTTAGACTTACCCAGCTCTTGCAATGCGGGAGTTTGTACTACCTGTGCGGCTAAGGTTCTAGAAGGCAAGGTAGAACAGGGGGATGGCATGGGCGTCAGTCCAGAGCTTCAGGCACAAGGCTATGTACTGCTCTGCGTCGCTTATCCCCGATCCGATTTGAAAATTGAGAGTGGGAAAGAAGACGAACTGTACGAGCTACAATTCGGGCAGTTCCAGAAGTAGGGCTACTCAGACTCGACAAGTAATTTCGCGGCTTTTCAAACAAAGCCTGCGGTCATTTAGCCTTAATTCAGCACAGGGCAAACTGGTATTTCAATATTCCGTACTAGAACCACTAAGATGACGACACACTTTATTACCGCAGAAATTGACCTTCAGGAATCGCCAGTGCAGCTACACTCTGCTATTGAGGCAGAATTGGAAAAACGGGGAGAACCCTTGCGCTGGGCGATCGCTTCTGTAGATGTCGAACAGCAGAAAGCCCACGTTGAGGCAATCGTTACAGTCGCATCCGACTCAGCTCAGTGAATCGGCGTCCTTACACGGTTGTCTTAATTGTCCCGACTGGGGTTGGGGCAGCAGTTGGGGGATATGCGGGGGATGCGCTGCCAGTGGCAAGAGCGATCGCGCAAATCTCCGACATCCTGATTACCCACCCCAATGTCCTCAACGGTGCCCAGTTGTACTGGAATTTGCCCAACGCCTTCTACGTGGAAGGCTACGGACTTGACAAATTTGCGGCTGGGTGCTGGGGACTGCGACCCGTGCATCAGAACCGGGTCGGTTTAATCCTCGACCAAGGAATTGAACCCGAACTGCGGTTGCGGCATCTCCAGGCAGCGGATGCCACGAGAGCCACGCTGGGATTGAATCTCACAGATTATGTAGTGACAGACGCCCCGCTTGGGGTGGAACTGCGGACAGCGGCATCGGGAGCTAGTTGGGGGACGATTGGAAATCCTGATAGTTTATTACGGGCAGCAGAGGTACTGATTACTAAGGCGAGGGCAGAAGCGATCGCAGTCGTTGCCCGTTTCCCCGATGACATCGAAACCGAGGCGCTGGAAAGTTACCGACACGGGCAGGGAGTTGACCCCCTTGCCGGTGCTGAAGCGGTGATTAGTCACCTGATCGTGCGAACCTTTCAAATCCCCTGTGCCCACGCCCCAGCTTTGTTACCCCTGCCCCTCGATCCGCACCTGTCTCCCCGCTCAGCTGCCGAGGAATTGGGCTATACTTTTTTACCCTGCGTTCTAGTGGGTCTGAGTCGCGCCCCCCAGTTTATTGGAAAAACCCACAGTGGTACGACCTTACCTGGAGATGTGTGGGCAGATCGAGTCGATGCCGTCGTCGTACCCGCAACTGCTTGTGGCGGCAGTGCAATCCTGAGTTTAAGCCAAACGCGATCGCAGATTATTGCCGTCGAAGAAAATAAAACTCAGATGCAAGTCCCTCCAGAACAAGTGGGAATTAAAGCATTGCGGGTAAACTCATATTTAGAAGCACTCGGTGTCTTGGTGGCCCATCGAGCTGGGATTAGTCCAGGTGCCATTAGTCCAACCCTGTCTTCGCTAGTCAGAATTCAGTAAGGCGGACAATCCTCTACTTTTACCCTTCATCCTTCATCTTTCCGAAGTGGCAAAACAGCTTCCTACCGATCCGGAAATCGAATCCCTGACGCGCACCCAAATTTTAATTGCGATGGGGGTGACAGCGGTTGTATTGCTCGTCATCGCCAAGCTGTCCCTGCATTTCGGCGCGTTTTCCGTTATGCCCGTGCGCCCGACCCTAGAAGCATCACTTTTGGGCGTCGGAATTGGGCTAGGAATTACGGGTGCCAGTAGCGTCATCTATCACCTATGGCCTGGTTATCAGCGCAGCGCCGACTACTACCTAGAATTAGTGCTAAAACCCTTATTTTGGCCTGATTTGATCTGGTTAGGACTCTTGCCCGGTTTAAGCGAAGAATTACTGTTTCGGGGTGTAATGCTGCCAGCAGTGGGATTAAATTGGGTTGGGCTAGTAGGATCGAGTTTTTGCTTTGGCATCCTACATCTGAGTGGCCCTCAACAATGGCCTTATGCAGCGTGGGCAACTACTGTCGGATTGCTACTCGGTTATAGCGCCTTGGAGACGGGTAATTTGCTAGTGCCAATTGTGGCTCACATTACGACGAATTTAATTTCCAGCTGCCTTTGGAAGCTGGATACCAAAAAGGCATAAATTTTAAGAATCGGGAATAGAACGTTGTGAAATGTCAGTGGTTCAGATTCCCGACTTCTCTAAGAAGTCGGGAATCGCGCCTTAACGAATCGTTTAGAATTACGATATATCTTTTATCTTGTTAATGCGATCGCGCGGCTGCCAAAGCGATCGCTTGCGGTAATATCTTGTGTTCCTGAACTTGAATCCGGGCGTGTAGCGTGTCTAATGTATCGTCGGGAAGAATCGGGACAGCCGCTTGTAGTAAAATTTTGCCGCTATCAACTTCCACGTTTACCAGGTGAACGGTACAGCCAGTTATTTTTACCCCTGCATTCAAGGCTTGTTCAACTGCTCGAATCCCCTTGAAACTCGGTAACAAACTGGGGTGAATGTTAATCATTCGATCTGGGTAGGCATCCACTAAAACCTGGGTGACGACACGCATCCAACCTGCCATAATTACCCATTCCACTTCATACTGCTGCAAGGTTTCCACAATTGTTTGATCTAACGCTTCGCGGCTGTTAAAGTCTCGGTGATTCAGCAAAACAGTGGGTACACCCCAGCCTTCGGCGCGGGTAGCGGCTTTTGCACCGGGATTATTGTAGATCAGAACTTTTATTTCGGCATTAAGTTGCTGTTGCGCGATCGCTTCCGCTACTGCCTCAAAATTACTGCCAGTCCCCGATGCCATTACACCTAATTTTAAAGGAGGGCGATCGCTCAAAAGATTGGGAGGAACCGTTGGAGAAATTAGGCTGGAGATATAATTAGGGCTAGAATCAGATGTTGAGGGATTGAAAGTCATGGAGCTAGAAATAGACAATGAATTATTAATAGAATCTAATAATTTTTATATCAAAATATGTCCCCTAGAAACAGAGCTTCATTACTCACCCTCATTTAGAGCAAAAATTGACTGTAAAATTTCTCCAACAATTAAACTTCAATATAATTACAGCGATTACATCTGGTTTAAACTTGAAGATTTTGATAAATTTGTAACTGATGTTTGAGACATTGTAGCTGGCACCAAAGAAATAGCAGAACTCAAATCCATGAGTCCCCCTACAATGCTCATAGTTAGTAAATATGACAACTATTCAAAGTGTACTATAAATATTGATGCGGGCTTATCTGTTTCTGAAGAAGAAAGAATTAAAATTACAACATCTTTTATTCAAGAATACGATTTTTTAAACATTCTTTCAAGGTCTGTTACAGAATTTTGGGGCAATTTCAAATGCCTTCTTAGAGAGAGGAACTTATAAATAAGGATTCGGGAAAAAATCGACCTAGCTAGGGATAGATTTGACGAAGGCTGGATTAGTTTTCATCAACTCTTCAGCGTTGTAGTGAATGCGAACCAGCCGGACACTGGATTTGCCCAGATATATTCTTCGGAGGCGTTGGCATTGCAGGCGGTGTGGATGAGGGTTTATCTGTTTCGCAAATTACTGTTCTTGTAATATTTTCACCATTATTTGTGACAACAAATACAGCACCCGTGTAGCTATTAAGTTCGGGGCGCTTGGCTTTGGCAGTGTGCATCACCCTTTGAGTGCCATTACCTTGAGGTACAATTTTGTAATTATAACTCTCTGTCTCTGGCTTAATCCCAATCCCTAGCTGCTCAATTGTTGTACCGAATTTATTATTTTCCAAGTAATAAGCTTGTTGTGAACGGTTCATCGCACCGATGTACGTTTTCCCTTCAGATTGTTTTGCCTTGGTTGCTTGATTGTTAAAGGCTTCCTTAATATCAACGATTTTAGTATTGGGAGGTAAATCGGGTGAGTCAGAAAGCTTTTGAACCGGGATTTCATAAGCAACCGGAGGCTCAGAAGATGTTTCCGGCGGGAGGAGGAATAATTTACCTTCTGGCGTCAATACAAATTTCACCGCCTGACTGGATGATGGATTGTTGACTTGCCATTGTCCTACCCAGCGATCTGTCCGTAAATTGGCATTAGCAGCGCTAGGAGAGGAAGAATCTGAAGGTGTATTGGTTGAATTACATCCATAGATAGCGAGTAACCCAAGCAATCCGCTAAGCATTCGGAAACCAGGGTGTTGGCTGCGTTGCTTGAATACGGTTATGTTCACGTTATCAGTTGCTAACAGGAGATTAACAGGATCTTAGCAGTGCCGCCAGGTAGAATAACGCTACGACGCTAAGATTCAACGGTAAGCCAATCGCTCAATGAAAAATACGCACTTTTCTCGGAGGCAGCTATTAGATAATGATGCGATCGCTGCCTGGATTTTTCTAACCCCCGCCTTAATTCTGTTAGGGCTTTTTCTCCTATGGCCTATCGCTTATTTGTTTTACCTCAGTTTTACCACGGGTAGCTTTACCTCGGCTGGTGTCCGCTTGGTGGGATTGAGAAACTACTGGCGTCTTATGTTGAGTCCTGACTTTTGGCAGGTTCTCGGTAACACCGCTTATTTCACCATTGCCACGGTGATTCCCAGTTTGGTAATTCCTTTGGGTTTAGCAGTGCTATTAAATCGTGCCTTTGCCCTGCGAGGAATCCTGCGAACTGCCTATTTTATCCCCTCAATCGTTAGTCTTGTGGCAGCTGGTTTGGGGTTTCGCTGGTTGTTTCAAACCGAAGGACCAGTTAACGCATTTCTAAATGCTATCGGAATTGAACCGATTTCCTGGCTGGGTAGCACGTTTTGGGCGATGCCAGTGCTGATTTTGTTAAGCATTTGGAAGCAATTGGGTTTCAATATGGTGGTGTTTTTGGCAGGGTTGCAGGCGATTCCCTCCAGTCGCTATGAAGCGGCAGAACTAGATGGTGCCAATTCCTGGCAACAATTTTGGTACATTACCCTGCCAGGATTGCGCCCGACTCTCATCTTTGCCACCGTCACGACGGCTATTTTTACCCTGCGGAGTTTCGAGCAAGTTTACGTCATTACCGGCGGCGGGCCATTAAACTCGACTAATTTGCTGGTTTACTACATCTACGACCAAGCGTTTGCCCAATTTGATTTTGGTTATGCCGCAGCGGCGGCAACTGTGCTGTTAGCAGTAACGCTAGTGTTAGTGTATTTTCAGCTAAAAACTTGGGGAGAAGAGGCTTAGGAATTGTGTTTATCGTCTACATCAAGTTAGCCATTTCCGATGAGGTAAGTTTGTCTAAGTTTGTTGAGCAAGGCTATAGCAATCCAATGTGAAATTTATCTTTGTTGTTTTTAACGAACCGCAGAGGACGCAGAGGGCGCAGAGAGAAGAGAAGAAGAGAGAAAGAATGGTGTTGCGAGTGAAATTAGGATTGCTATAGGTATGCTCAAGGGGTTGAATTCATTGTGTTAGAGAACTTCTACCCAAAAATCAGCGGTAACAATCTTACCGTTGCGGTTAAACTGACCCCAGAGTTTATATTTTCCTGGTTCGGGAAATTTGGTATGGAAAAGAACCTGACCTTCAGGAGTATCTTTCATGGCATGGGCGTGAATGTAATCTGCGGCTGTTAAGCTTGGTGACTGTCGGAGAATAACTAAATGACCTTTTTCTCCTAAGTACGGTTGCAAGTCTTTGACGGGTTGAGTGTTAGAACCGTCTCGCAGATCAAACGTTAAGGTAACATCTTTACCTGCTTTGAGGGTTGGCTCAGAAAATACAAGATTTGCTTTTGTATTTCCGAAAGTTTTAAACTGATTTAGATCGATTGCTGGTGCAGGTGAAATTTTACCAGGAATCTGTGTTTTTACTGCCGAGACTTGTTCCTTTTGACCGGCTGGTTTGTAGTCACTTAAAAGAGTGTAATTACCCGGTTGAGGAAAACTTGCCTCGACTTCAAAACGCCCATTCTGCTTGTAGGTGGGATGAAGATGGCTGAAAAACTGGAGATCGTCACTGACAACAATCAAGTGCATCAGTTTTTCTTGAAAAGTGTCAAACTTAGCGATCGCTTTCCCGGATTTGTCTTGAATATCAATCGCTAAAGGAACGGGTTTGTTCGGGGTAATCGTTCCTTGAATCGTCAGCTTCGCCTGTGCTGGCTGAGTTTCAGGCATCGATTCGTGCCCCGATTCGTGCTTCGATCCGTGCCCCATCTGATGTCCCTCATGAGGGTCGCCTCCAGCCGCATGATGCCCCGTATGGGAGTCATTCCTAGTGTTTGTAGGGGTCGCTTGCATCGTTCCATCCTTCATTTTCATCGTATGAGTGACTGCGCCTGTAGCGATCACGCTTCCTGCCACTAAACCAACCAAACCCAAAAGCATTGACTTATTTTTCATTATTTTACTCCTCTTGATTTGCCGTTCCGGCTGCTTTTACTTCCAAGACACCTCTAGCCATATTCATTCCACAGGTAAAGGGATATTCGCCTGGGGTTTTTGGTGTGAATTCCACAGGTGTCATCCGATTCAAATCCAAATCTTTAGCAATGTGAAAATCCGGTAAAATGATTTTTTCCAGACAAATACTGGGGTCTTTTCTGAAAAAATTGAGCCGCACAGGTTGCCCTGCTTTCACGATGACTCGATTTGGATCGTAACCGCCATCTACTTGGATAGTCAGTTCCTGAATTCCTTGATTTGCTGTCGCTTGTTGAGCTTGAGTTTTACTCACCAGAAACCACCAAAGTTCTAACCCAATTAAAGCCAACCCGCCTAAAGTAAGACCCAGTTTTAGCTCAAAAGGTTGCTTAATTTGACGAAATTGGTTTGTGGGCATCGGTGCATGGGCTGAAGTGGCTTTTGCGGGTGTTCCTGAGAAAATCGAGAGCAAAATCCACAAAACCAGAAGATTACTCAACAATTTTTTTTGATTTACCATATTTCCTCCTTTTCTATGCAGTTAGAAATTTACTCGCGGCTGAAAATTCCGCAAGCGCAAAGCGTTACTGACAACAGAAGCCGAACTGAATGCCATCGCTGCACCCGCAATCATTGGGTTCAGTAACCAACCAAAAATCGGGAATAAAATACCAGCAGCGATTGGAATTCCAGCGACGTTGTAAATAAAGGCAAAGAAGAGATTTTGGCGAATATTCTGCATCGTGGCGCGACTTAATTGAATCGCAGTAACAATACCTTGCAAGTCGCCAGAAATGAGAGTGATGTCGCTAGCAGCGATCGCGACATCGGTTCCGGTGCCAATCGCTATTCCCACGTCTGCTTGTGCTAGTGCTGGGGCGTCGTTGATGCCATCGCCCACCATTGCCACTACTTTACCTTCGGCTTGCAGTTCCTGGACTTTAGCGGCTTTTTGGTCGGGACGGACTTCCGCAAACACTCGCGTGATGCCAACTTCTTGCGCGATCGCATCTGCTGTTTTGCGATTATCCCCCGTTAACATCACCACTTCTAAACCCATGCGGCGTAGCGATCGCACAACGCCTGCGGAAGAGGGTTTCAGGGCATCGGCAATGCCAATCAATCCCTGCATTTCGCCATCTACCGCAATCCAAACGGCAGTTTTTCCAGCAGATTCCCAAGCAACTTTTTGTCCTTGCAAAGGTAGCGTTTCAATCCCTAATTCATCCATCCAACGCTGAGTACCGATTTGCACCAGTCGGTCGGATACAATTCCTTGAACGCCACTACCCGCGATCGCTTCAAAATTTTTCGCCTCCGGCAATGGAAACTGCACTTCCTGAGATTGGGCATACCTTACAACCGCTTCAGCCAAAGGATGTTCTGAATTGCGTTCAACTGCTGCCGCTAACTTTAATAGCTTTATCTCATTGCTGTGGACAGTTCCTACCATCGTGATGTAGTCGGTAACAGTGGGTTTTCCCTGAGTCAGAGTCCCCGTTTTATCCAACACAATCGTTTGAATTTTATGCGCCACTTCCAGACTGTCAGCACCTTTAATTAAGATGCCATTTTCTGCACCTTTTCCGGTTCCCACCATCACAGAAGTCGGCGTTGCTAAACCCAAAGCACAGGGACAAGCAATAATTAACACTCCCACCATTGTCATCAGGGCCATTGTGAGATTGCCCATCACGTCGAACCAGATAATAAAAGTAGCGATCGCGATCGCAATCACCACTGGCACAAACCACCCGGTTACTTGATCCGCCAATCGCTGAATGGGGGCTTTGGCACCTTGCGCTTGTTGCACTAGTCGGACAATTTGAGCCAAAACGGTATCTCGTCCAACTCTCGTCGCCCGAAACTGAAAACTGCCAGTTTTATTAATCGTCGCCCCAATCACTTCATCCCCCGCCTGTTTCTTCACGGGCAAGCTTTCACCCGTCACCATCGCTTCATCGACACTAGACGTGCCTTCTACCACTTCCCCATCCACGGGGATTTGTTCGCCAGGACGCACTAAAACCACATCGCCAACTTGGACAGCTTCAACCGGAACATCGATTTCCTGTCCATTGCGGATCAAACGCGCCGTTTTCGCTTGCAAACCCATCAATTTGCGAATCGCTTCCGACGTTTGTCCCTTGGCGCGAGTTTCTAAAAACCGTCCTAGCAGAATTAAAGTAATGACAACCGCCGCTGTTTCGTAATAGACATCTGTAATTCCCTCCAAGAATCCTGGAAATACAGTCACAAACAGCGAGTAGAAATACGCCGCACCTGTACCCAGCGCAATCAGCGTATTCATATCAGCCGCGTGACGCTTCAAAGCTTTCCACGCACCTGTGAAAAAAGATTGACCGCACCAAAATAAAACTGGCGTTGTCAACACTAGCTGCACCCAAGAATTATGCAACCATGCCGGAATTAAGGGGAGGTGCAACCCAGTCATTGCCGGAATTGACCCCACCACCAGCACAATACTAATCGCTGCGCCGAATACCACTTTCCGCGCCAAATCTTGCCGTTCCTGACGGCGGGTGGCTGCTTCGGTATCATCTTCTTTGCTTCCGAATTCTCGAACTGGCGCGGCTGTATATCCGGCGTCGGTGACAGCCTGCTGAATTTCCTCTAAACTCGTTTGCTGAGGCTCGTACTTAACAGTCGCCTGTTCCATGCCGAAGTTAACGTTACACTCGCTGACGCCTGAAACATTGCGAATCGCTTTTTCTATCGCACCAGCGCAAGCCGCACAACTCATTCCTTGTAACTTCAGAGAATGTGTTTCCATAACTTTCTCTAACTCGATGATTTTAGGTTAATCTCTCTAGTTAACTGGAGAGTCAAGGGGGTTAGAGAAAAAATCTTGTGTGCCATATTGGTTCTGAAAAGCGCGATCGCGTATGCAGCGATAATTCCGCTTCTCGCCACCCCACCACCCCCATCCGTTTAGAAGAAAGCACCTATGTATCGCGACCAGCTAATTGCAGAATTAAAGCTTTGCATAGAGCCATTGTTACCTGGTTATCTAGCAATTTTTGATTTGGCTGATACGAAGCGGCGCAACCTTTACTTAGGTCACGAAGAAGTAGATAAAGATATTTTAGAATTCGATACTTTGTTAAAAGCTCATCTCGGTAAAGCTTTCAAACGAATTGGGGGCGATCGCTGGGTTGCTTTTGTTACTGAAAATCAACTCAACGTTTTCGATCGCTTAATTTTGGCATACCAAAAAGAAGTCCCTATCTCTGCTGGCTGGGAATGTAGAGCGATCGCTCCTAACAGCACTTTAGTTCATATTGAGGAGAAAACCGATGTCTTGATAAGTCGCGCTGTCCGATGTGGCTACTTAAATATCCAAGACATCAATGACGTAGCGGCTAGGGTAAATGATTTATTAGAAAAAATATGGCGTTTACCTGTTAATTCCGCAACTTCACTAGAGCAGGAATTAACATTTAATGAACCAAAATGGAAGTGTATCATTGGCAATTTACCTAGCACTGCGTACTGTCCCTTCTGCAAAGGCACAGAGTTTGAATGGCTAGAAGGTACTGATGACACTGCTTACGAAATTTGTAAGGGTTGTCGCGCCGAAGCGGATTTTGTATACGGCTGAATATCGCACTCTTAAATGGTTTGTGAAGGCGAGATACCCGACTTCTCTCTCGAAGTTTGGGATTTGAAGGGCTGGCTAACTAATCAAAGAAAATCGCCTTATTCGTAGCTATTTGTTGAAATTCGCTTTTCTTCGATAAACTGAAGCCAAAAAGCCGCAGCGATGCCCCAAATTGCATTAAAAAATAATATAAACAGTGGAGTTAAAACTCCCAATTTCAACCCTAGCAGCCCTTGATTCGCTTTCACCGAAAATACAATCAGTAATTGCGCCAGTGTCGGCGCAAGACTATAGACAATTCCTCGCAAGACAATCCCTCGCAACCAAGAGGGGTAACGCAGAAAAGGCAAGACAAAGAGAAATCCCCATAAACCGCCCCAAACGATGCGAGGATAAAGCCAATATGGGGTCAAAGCTGGCGCAATTTTCACCCCCAAGGCAGCAGTGATGCCCAGAACTCCAAACAGCCAAACAGCAAGACTATTTGCCAGTCCTCCCAAAGCGCCAGCGGCGAAGACGAGTGTTAATTTTCTGCTCCACTGCTGCATCCAAATTTCCCCTAACCTTTGCGATAATCTTATCGCTAGGCAACAGGATATCCAGCGTTCGCGATCGCTTCCCTGACTTTGTCTGCTGGCTGTTGTGTTTCCACACTTACGAGCTTGGTTTTGGTATCAGCCTCTACCTTCGCGGTGGGGTCAAGAGTGGCAACTGCCTTAGAAATCGTGTCTACACAGGCAGAACAAGCCATGCTGGGAACTTTCAGTTGTAGTGTCATAGTGTAAATTCAGGATTATTGTTTCAATCGCTATTATGAAATCTCCAGTTAACTGGAGAGTCAAGTAAATGGACATCCAAACTGCTCAACTAATTGTGAATGGCATCGCCGTGGGTTGCATCATTGCGCTAGCGGCGATTGGTCTAACGCTGACTTATGGAATTTTGCGCCTTTCCAACTTTGCTCATGGCGATTTTATGACCTTGGGCGCGTATCTTACCTGGTTAGCGAATATCAGTGGGATAAATATTTGGCTGTCAATGATTCTAGGGGCGGGGGGAACAGTAGCGGCGATGCTACTGAGCGAACAGCTGCTCTGGAAACCAATGCGGGCACGCCGTGCCTCCCCTACCACCCTGATCATCATCTCGATTGGACTTGCCTTGTTTCTCCGCAATGGCATCATTTTCATTTGGGGAGGAGGCAACCAGCGCTACAATTTGCCAATTGCCTCCGCCCTCAACATCTTCGGAGTCAACGTAGCTTATTACCGGATCGTTGTCATGGTTTTAGCCGTCCTCGCAATGTTGGGGCTGCATTTCCTGTTGCAGAACACCAAAATCGGGAAGGCAATGAGAGCAGTTGCGGATGATATCGATCTGGCTCGCGTCTCAGGCATTAACGTTGAGCGCGTGGTGATTTGGACTTGGCTCATTACCGGCGTTTTTACGTCCCTGGGAGGAGCCATGTACGGGCTGATCACGGGCATACGCCCCAACATGGGCTGGTTTTTGATTTTGCCGATGTTTGCGTCGGTGATTCTCGGCGGGATTGGCAACCCCTACGGCGCGATCGCAGGTGCGTTGGTAATTGGTATCGCCCAAGAACTCAGCGTCCCCTTCCTGGGGTCTGAATACAAGCAGGGCGTTGCCCTCTTGATCATGGTCTTAATTCTGCTTGTCCGTCCCCAAGGCTTGTTCAAGGGCACCCTATAAAAGGATGAAGGATGAAGGATGAAGGATGAATCAACAGGCTATCCATCCTTCGCCCTTCCGCCTTCATCGTTGTCATTCGCCCTAACCTCAAAACTGTAGATTCAGTTTTCTTAGAGATGGATTACGGGTTGATGATGTGGAAATAAATCGCTGCAACCAGGAAGTTACCAGCTAAGAGGATCAGCGAAACGATAGTACGGAAAGGATAGGGAGGCTTACTCGTTTGGGTAAGAGAACCTTTTGGTTTCTTGGCTTGTGCAGTCATAAGCATTTGCTCCTAATTTTGGACTTTATCAAGAAATACCAAAGAGCTGTCACAATTAGCACGGCTCGATAGAAATATTTTCATTTACCCCAGTCTTCCTGAAAGCAGCGTAGACCTTGATAGGCGCTTTCCCGATGCACGATAAATGGAAAAATTCTTTTTTCCTCCCGTGGCTTCTTGACTTTAAGCACTCTCTCCCGCGTGGTAGGAACTGCGGACGAGGGGACCGGAACGGACGTGAGCAAAGCCCATTTCCCGCGCGATCGCTCCCAGATGCTCAAATTCTTCTGGCGTCCAGTATTTTTGGACTGGTAGATGTTCTAGCGAAGGGCGCATATACTGACCGAGGGTAATGCGATCGCATCCAGCATCCCGCAAATCGGTCATCGCCTCAATCACTTCGGCTTCCGTTTCCCCATGTCCCAGCATCAAGCCGGATTTCGTGGCAATTGTGGAGTCAAGTTCTTTCACAATCCGGAGAACATCAAGCGATCGCACATACTGTGCCCCTCGTCGCACCCGTCCTTGCAGACGCTCCACCGTCTCAATATTGTGGTTATAACAAACGGGTGACGCTGCAACCACCGTTGCAACTCGTTGCCGTTGTTTCTCCACCGCATCCTTACCCCCCCAGAAATCTGGCGTCAACACCTCAATCAGGGTTTCCGGGTTCATCTGTCTTATCGCTGCCATCGTCGCCGCAAACCAACTCGCCCCCCCATCCGGCAAATCATCTCTCGCCACCGAAGTCAGCACCACGTAGCGCAAAGAAAGCAACTGCACCGCCTGAGCCACCTTTTGCGGTTCTTCCGGATCTAAAGGCATCGGTGCGTGCCCTTTCTCCACTTGACAAAAAGCACAGGCACGGGTGCAAGTTTGCCCCATCAGCAGAAACGTTGCTGTCTTTTGGGTATAACACTCTCCCCGGTTCGGACAGCGCCCCTCTTCGCAAATCGTGTGAATTTGCCGCTGCTTAATAATTCGCTGCACCGTCGAAATGTCGCTTGCTTTCCCGATGGAGCGTCGCAACCAAGGCGGTAGCGCCTCAATTTCTGACCTCCACGCTTGTACATCAGGCTGAATTTGTCGAGCATTCGTTTCGGTAGGCAAATTCATGTTTTTTTCTGGGCTACCAGCTCAATGAGCATCCGTATAATACAGAACTTACGCAGCCAAACTCCTAAACTCAATGGCTTACAACAATTTTCATCGCAATTTTCTATTAAACGCAGTCCGGTTTAACCCCACCTCAGCCCCTCTCTGTTCGCGGATTTGGTTCAATATTCTCCCCTCTCCGTGAAGGTTGAGGCGCTGGGGGTGAGGTTCCGATCGAGTGAGAACCACTATCTCGCCTGCTTTCCTGCGCCTTTGTCTATATAGCCAGTACAGGATAGCCAGTACAGGCACAACCCAAAAAAGCCCCTACGTTGTCGGGCAATGCGTCAGTCCTATGATACAAATCTTAAATCATTCGACTCTAACTCTGATTCTGCTTCTGCCTTAGTTTTTTTCCCTTTCAGGTCAGACCGGATTAATCTAGAATTAGGCACGCTGCTAGCTTTTTGGCTTTATGTTTTTGTATGTCAAGACGATCGAAGAGTGAGGATATCAGGCAAACCATTGTGTTGCTGTATACCACGCACTCATGAGAATCCCCATTACGGCGCTAGCGTTGGTTTACCGTAATCGGGTATAGAAATCATAGTTCTGTAGCGCAGACACACTTGTACTACACATTCCAAATTATCCTGATTGGTATGAACGCGAGGCAGTTTTCTGCTAGCCGCTCATCTTGCTGAAATTAGCGACAAGGCAGCAGTCGGCTCAAATCAACTTTAGTTTTTCTTTAAATTACCCCTAAGGAGTCAGTCGTGGCAGGTCACAAAATTCTGGTGATTGATGACAGTCGAGTGATCAGAAATACAGTACGAGATATGTTACCACCGGGTAACTTTGAAATTTTAGAAGCAAAAGACGGTCTGGAAGGCATGAATCTGATCTACCAGTCACACCCGAACTTGATTATGTTAGATTTTCTCTTGCCCAAAATGAGCGGGTGGGAGGTGTTTCAGCAGATTCAAAGTAAGCCCGAACTTCAGTCAATTCCTCTCGTTTTAATGTCTGGTCGGAAAGAAGAGGTGACAGAGAAAATCTCAGAACCTTTTGAATATTTTGAATTCATACCCAAGCCCTTTGACCAGAAGCAACTGATTGCCGCTATCAAAACAGCGATGGCAAAAGCAAGAAACCGCCCGGTGGTAGTACCGTCAGCACCGCCGGCAGTCGTCGCTAAGGATACAGTCCCACCAGACACAGGGGTTGCGTCAGCAGACATTCAGCAGTTAAATGCCAAGATTGCCAAGATGCAAGCTGAGATTGATGCCTTGAAGAAACAGGTGGCTCCAATGGCAGCGATGCCTAGTGAGGTTGATGGCTTGAAGAAACAGCTAGCTCAAATTGTGACATTCATTAAACAAAAGCTGAAGTAATCGCTAGCATTTATAGAATACACCTCAGCATTTAGATCCTGTCCCCATTCAATCTTCCAGCTCATTTGACTCGTAATCGGGGCGTTCTTACGGTTGAGTTTCTTGTTTCATGGAATGTCCTCAGTCACCACTCCTAGGAGTTAGTTATGCCAAGTAACAAGATCCTGGTTATCGATGACAGCAGCACCAGTCGGAGTCTAGTCCGCAAGCTATTGCCCCAGAGTAACTTTGAAGTTCTCGAAGCAAAAGACTCTCAAGAAGGACTGAATTTAATCCGAAAAGAACGCCCCAATTTAATCGTGCTGGATTTTCTGTCATCTCAACCTAGTAGCTGGGAAGTCTTTCAACAAATTCAAGTCTCTCCGGAACTCCAAAAGATTCCTTTAGTGGTGACATCAGGGCGTAAAGAAGAAGTTACACACAAAATTCCAGAACCGTTTGAGTATTTTGAATTTGTTGCCAAGCCGTTGGAGCAGAAGACGCTGATTCAGGCGATGAAATCAGCAATGGCTAAGGCGAAACTGCCCCGGCGGCAAGCGGCTGCGGCTGGTACCCAAACAGCACCAGCCGCTAAAGGAACCCCAACGCCTCCCGACGTTCAGAAAGCGGGAGCAACTCAAAAAATCCTAATTGTTGATGATGCTAAAGTCATTCGGGCTTCATTGCCAGAAATGTTGCCTCCGGGCAACTTTCAAGTTTTAGAAGCAAAAGATGGGGAAGAGGGACTTAATCTCATCCGTCAAGAGCATCCGAATGTCATTATTTTGGATTGGATTCTGCCTCGCATGAGCGGTTGGGAGGTTTTTGGGCAACTTCAAGCTTCGCCCGAACTCCAGATGATTCCTTTAGTGGTCATCTCTGGGCGGAAAGCGGAAGTGATGGAGAAACTTTCAGAACCGTTTGAGTATTTTGAATTCCTAGAGAAGCCCTTCAATGAGAAGCACTTAAATCAGGCAATCCAGTCAGCGATCGCTAAAGCCAAATTGCCACGCCCACAAGCTGGAACACCTTCTGCTCAGACAACCGCAGCCGTTGCTGACTCTACAGATGCATCTGCTGAAATTAAGGCATTAAATGAAAAAATGGCGGCAATGCAGGCTGAAATTAAGGGATTGAAGGAACAAGTCGCTGAAATTCCGGCACTGAAAAAACAATTGGCTCAGATGATGGCTTTCGTTAAGCAAAAGTTGAGTTAGAAGCCCTATTTAAGTGACTAGAATACCCAGATTATCTACTGGCTGCTAATGACTCATTACTAATCTCCCTCTTGTGTCATTTTGAGAGAATTCGATGAATTTACGGTATTACAGCCCGCGAGAAATCAAGCTTTCACCCCAGTTTGACAGAAGAGGGATCTAGCAATTCTAGGGTTCTACTCGCTTAATCCAACTCTCTGCGCCCTTCTAAGGCTCGTGCTAGTGTCACCTCATCGGCATACTCTAAATCACCGCCCATCGGTAAACCAAAAGCAATCCGCGTCACCTTGGTAAACGGCTTTAGTAATTGACCGACGTACAGGGTGGTTGTCTCACCCTCCACACTAGGACTAATTGCCAAAATCACTTCTTTAATTTTTTGCTGGCTGACTCGCCGCACCAGCGGTTGAATATTTAGTTGGTCGGGGCCAATTCCATCCATCGGTGAAATGATGCCTCCCAAGACGTGATACTTGCCGCTATATTCGCGAGTTTTTTCCAGCGCAATCACATCACGGGAATCTTCCACCACACAGAGGGTGCTGTTGTCGCGGTTAGAGTTACGGCAAATATCGCAGACAGGTTCAGCCGAGAGGTGAAAGCACACCTGACATAAACCCACTTGCTTTTTCGCCTCAACTAAAGCTTGAGCCAGTGTTTCTACTTCTTCGGGCGATCGCTTAATAATATGCAGTGCCAGACGTTGTGCAGTTTTCGGGCCAACTCCTGGCAACCGTTGCAGTTGCTCGATGAGACGAGCTAAGGGACGTGTGTAAACCGTTGTCCTATCTCCAATCTGTATGCTTCCATATTTATCCTAAACCCCCGATAGATTGGATTGATACAATCTGGCTCTATCTGTGGTTCCCAATAAAAAAGCGCCCCCTTGCGGGAGGCGCTTTTGATGTAGAGACGCGATATATCTTGTCTCTAGCGATTAGCCATTGATGCTGGGAGCCATCAGAGCCACTGGGGTGGACTCACCAGCTGCCAAGTCGAGGGGGAAGTTGTGAGCGTTGCGCTCGTGCATTACTTCCATACCCAGGTTG
>NZ_JAMPKB010000053.1:0-38477 GCF_039961925.1 Trichocoleus sp. DQ-U1
GAGATTGACTTGGATGAAATCAGCGATGAGGAATTAAAACCAGCTCGTATTCTAATTGGTTTGACTTTTTCGGGGTTTGGGGCGCTTTTTCTGGTTTTGTTGCTGCTTTATCTGTATCTCTTGCATCCAGAACTTAGCCCTGTTGAGCAGGTCCGGGAATATTGGTATCAGTATATTTGGTTTGTCTGCTTGGGCGTTGCGGGAATGATGATGCTAGGTCGAGAAGCGATGCGCCCAAAAAATTAAAAATGAAATTTCTCAATTCTTAATTTTTAAGTGTCAGGTTTCTCAAAGTAACCGCTGTGGCTAAATAAAATATTAAAGTTATTCTCCAGAAGGCAAAATCAAGCCATAAGTAAGCACTTCGCCCGTTGTGCCGCTGTTGAACGTTTGCAACTCAAACGTCAGTCCTATATTTGTCTCCATCGGGGGAGGAGCTAACGGAGGGGCACCCGCGACAAATACGTACTAATAGCTAGTCGTAGTTAGGATAGCAAGTGTCCCAGCAAAAACACCTAAAATTTTTCCTAACCGCATCCTAACTGCACAGGTCAAATTTCCTCAGAACGTTTCCTAGCGTAACGCCGCATCGCAAACCAGAGAGGAATTCCGGTAATTGCGATTAATCAACCTAATGCATTCAGGAACGGATAGATTGTCTCTAGATTCAGGGAACCAAAATGACCTTTATGCGTTATCTCGCCCATGATGGATATGGATATTCTGATTGTTGAGGATGAACCGGAAATTGCCAAACTCATCCAAATAACTTTAGAAAAAGAGGGGTTTTCCTGTCATCTGAGTCGCGATGGTCTGAGAGCGCTACAAGTTTTTCAGGAGCAACAACCAGATTTAATCATTCTCGACTTGATGTTACCTGGTTTGGATGGGCTGGAAGTGTGTGCCAGAATACGGCAGAAACCAGGAGCGAAAGATCCCTATATTTTGATGCTAACGGCTAGAGGGGAAGAAATTGACCGGGTAATCGGTCTGTCTACGGGTGCTGATGATTACCTTGTCAAGCCGTTCAGCCCTAGAGAACTGGTTGCCAGAGTTCGGGCGTTACTGCGGCGTAGCCTGCGTCAAGGCGGACAACATCAGGTTTATCGCACTCAGCATTTCACGGTTGATGTAGAGCAGCACTCTGCCTCTCGTCAACTGAGTCCCCATCCTTGGGAAGCACTTGATTTGACTACCTTAGAATTTAATCTCTTAACAACGTTTATCAGTCATCCCAGTCGCGTGTGGAACCGAACGCAACTCATTGAGAAACTTTGGGGGAACGATTTTTTTGGCGATGAACGGGTGGTGGATACTCATGTGGCTCGGTTGCGGAAAAAAATTGAACCAGACCCAGCGAATCCTACCTTTATTAAGACAGTAGTTGGTGTGGGCTATAAGTTTGAAGATTCACCTCTATAAAATGCCCCGGAATAAAATGGGACTGCGATCGCGCTTGTTTCTTTCCCATCTCTTAGTAATGATGGTAGGAGTGGGTAGTCTACTCGTTATCAGTAAACTGTCTTCTCCCCGCTTCTTTATCGTCCAGCTCGAACAAATCGAAGTCAGTGGCATACAGGTACGCTATGCTCGCAGGCAGCTGGTGAGAGGATTTGAAACAGCTTGGAGTCGCAGCACTTTCTTGTCATTTATTGCGGGTGCTACGGCGGCTGGTGGTTTGAGTTACTGGGTATCTCGTCGAATTACCCAGCCTTTGACCCAGATGGAACAAATTACCCGCAAGTTTGCTGCTGGGCATCTAGATGAGCGACTACCAAAAAGTGAAATTCCCGAACTCAACCGCCTGGGTTCTAGTTTTAACCGCATGGCGTCGAGTCTCGAAGGCGTGGAACAGCGGCGGCGAGAACTTATTAGCGACCTGACCCATGAACTCCGAACGCCCCTAACTGTAATTCGCGGATACCTGGAGGAGATGGCTGATAGCAGGATTGAACCATCGCCAGAGATTTACCAGCGCTTGGTGAGGGAAACAATCCGGCTAGAACGGTTAGTCAACGATTTGCAAGAACTCTCTAAGGCAGAGGCGGGTTATTTACCAATAAATCTCCACCCAGTTAATCTACGACCTTTATTAGAGTCCCTGTTGGAAAAATTTTCTGACCAAGTGCTGGACGATGGCCCGGTGCTGCGCTTAGATTGTCCGCCCCAGTTGCCCCCGGTCTTAGCTGATATTGACCGTGTGGAGCAGGTTCTGGTCAATTTGTTGGGAAATGCGCTGCTATATACCAGTGCTGGTTCGATTACGGTCAAAGCTTGGACTGAACCAAAACGCCTCTGGGTTGCTGTAGTTGATACGGGTCAAGGAATTGCACCAGAAGATATGCCGCATATCTTTGAGCGATTTTGGCGGGCTGAACAGTCTCGAAGCCAAAATTCTAGAGGAACCGGCATCGGTTTAGCGATTTCCTCCCGGTTGCTCGAATTGCAAGGCGGTCAGATTGAAGTAGAAAGCGAACTGGGAAAGGGTAGTACGTTTCGTTTTTTCTTGCCTTTAGCTTGACGGTCATACTTGAGCTAATGGCTGTATGGGGCTTTTGTAGAAGCGCCTCAATTTTTATAGATTTCCGGACTAACGCACTGTTGCTTGTTGCGCTTTCTACTGCCTACGGTTGGAGGGAACGTGTGTAATCTCGGAATTGCTTGCGTAAATGGCAAAGCAAGCGTTGATAAGTAATAGAGCGACCTAGCAAAGCAAAAATTAACTTTAGCAACAACCTTGATGGTTCGTTACTAGATCCTTGAATTATGAATTTTCGACATAACTTGCTCCTGTTGTTGGCATAACAGGCTTTGCCTCTGAGAAGGGGAGAAAATGCCTTAGTGCTAAGTTTTGTTAAGCAATAAAAATTCTCGATCTCTGGTATGGGAATGCTCAATAGAGAGAGATAAAGGACTCCGGATAAACTTATGATCTGTATAGAAGTGATTTACCTGTTGATAGCTGCTACTTTGTTTACCCTCTGGCTAGAATTGTTTAAGCGCGATCGCAGTTGGAATACGGAAGAAAGATTTTCCTCTTTTATCACTTTGACGGTCGCAACAGTTTTCTGGCCTGTGGTTCTTCCCATCGCTTACATAGAAGTCTTAAAAACTAAACAGAAATTATAATATTGCGCTGTCGTAACAAGTGCGAGTGAAATTTGCCTAAATCCACTTGCGCGGGTTTCAAAAGTTCGCGTAAATTAATCGGGCTTGCCAAAACCAAGTGGTTTTGGCAAGCCCGATTGCGTGGATATTAGAGTTAAGCCAACTCTAACCAAGAGGCGCTGCTTTCACGCGCTCTTGGAGAGCCACTAATCCCGGATTTCCAGATTGTACTACTGGCAGAGGGATTTTATTTTGTCTGTTAAGCGCGATCGCACGCTCTCCGGCAATATCACTACGCAATCCGGTACGTACTGCATAGACCTCTCGAATAAACCAGAAAGAGCAGGACAAAGCCAATCCAGCAGAAAAGCGGGTTGCCGTGAATCTAAATTCCTTAATTTATCGCTATATAGCTATTTATTATTAATCAGGATTTATGTAGACTCTACAGAATCCCGATAAGAATGTAGCAGTGACAATCAGCTAAAATTTGTGCTGAATCTACGTTTTAGAAAATGCCAGGACGGAGATTTGAACTCCGGACACGAGGATTTTCAGTCCTCTGCTCTACCAACTGAGCTATCCCGGCGCACTTTTTTTGGTGCTTTATTAAATTAACAAAGTTAGACGGTGTTGACAAGCCCCTAGTGGCAGATTTGGTAATATTTTTGGTTTTTGTCAGAGATCCCAGTTCCAGCAAGGGCGATCGCTATCTCTGTATCGCTATTTCTATAACGCTTCCTGAAAAAAACCGATATCTGAATATCTGTTCAGATGTTATAGTAAATGAAGAGTTGACTAGGACAAAGCGATGACTACCGTAACTTCGATGAAATGTGCCTGTGAATCTTGCCTGTGCGTTGTTTCCATCAGCGAAGCGGTGGAAAAAGGTGGTAAATACTACTGCGGCGAAGCTTGTGCCAATGGTCACGAATCTGGACAAGGCTGCTCCCATCACGGCTGTAACTGCGGCTAACTGAAGGTTGAAAGCTTACAAGAGTTGAAGGTTGAAGGTTTACAGCAGTGGAAAGTTCTTATAAACTGGCTAACCTTCAACCGGCTAATCCACAACCCGCTAACCTTACTTGTCTCAGCTAGCTTGCAGATTCAGCTTTGCCCAGCCAAGAACGGCTAGAAACAGCAAAAACTGGACGAGAACAATACTAGGGCCAGAAGCAAAGTTAAAAAGACCGGATACAATCATTCCAGCAACGCTACTCATCGCTCCCAAGAAAACGGAGAGCCAGAGAAAGTAGATAAATTGGTGACTCAACAACTTGGCAGTAGAAGCGGGAATCACTAGAAAGGCATTTACGAGTAAGATGCCTACGGCTTTGATAGAAACGGCAACTGCCAGGGACAGCAGTACAACAAATAAGTAGCGATAGAGCTGAACTGGAACACCCTGAACCTTTGCTACATCGGGGTTAAGCGTCAATAAGATTTGCTCTCGCAGCGTTGACAGTAAGAAGATACCGCTGCCCACAAGCAATAGGAAAACCAGCACCAAGTCGGTGTTATTAATTGCGAGAATATCCCCAAATAGAGCGCCTAAGAGGTTGCCCCGGTAGCCCTGAATGAAGCTGCTGAGGATGACGCCAATTGCTAAGGCACCGGATAGCACAATGCTGAGGATGTTGTCGCTGGCGAGATTGGTTTGGTCAATCAAGTAGAGAACCGCTAAACCAAAAATTACTGTAAAGGGTAGTAGCATCCAGGTGGGATTTAGCTGCAATAAGACTCCCATCACTAGCCCGACTAAAGCTGCGTGACCAACGGCGTGGCTGAAAAAAGATAACTGGCGCAAAGTCACAAAACTGCCGAGAAAGCCGCCTAAGAGTCCCATCAGGACGCCACCTGCGATCGCTCGTTGCATGAAGGGAAACTGCAACAAGGTGATTAAGTTAGCGCTATCCGCGATCGCTAGCCAGTGAAAATGAAATGAGATCGACCAATCTAGGAGAGTCATGAGCTTTCCATCCACGTCAGCGAATCAGTTACGATAAGAGTATCTACCTATAGCTTGAGAAATGTCAGTGCAACTTTCATCTGATGAAGCTGTAAATAGCGACCTTCAGAAGACAGAAACTTTAAATTGTAATCCGCCACATCCGGTTGACATAGATAACGTTCACCAATTGCAAAGTCAGATTCTCAGCACCGAGAAGTCCCAGCGAATGGCGGAGTTCTTTAGTCTCTTAGGAGACGCCAATCGCCTGCGGATTCTATCAGTTTTGGCACTCAAAGAACTGTGTGTGTGTGACTTGGCAGGAGCGCTGGCAATGAGCGAGTCAGCGGTTTCCCATCAGTTGAGAGCCTTACGTGCCCTGCGACTGGTTAGCTACCGCAAGCGTGGGCGCAAGGTCTTCTATAGCCTTCAAGATAATCACGTTTTAGACCTCTATCGCTCTGTTGCAGAACATTTGGATGAAGCCAATTAAATATTAAAAACTCCTAGCATTTTGATTTTTTTTAGTGGTGATGATGATAGCGACTGAAACTTGGGCCATAAGTGGCTAGCAGGTTTTGGGGGGAAAGGGCAATTTCCGGGGTGCCAGTGCAGACTACCGTTTGATTGAGGCAGAGAACGCGATCGCAGTGGTGACTTACCATGTCAATATCGTGGGAAACTTGCAACACCGTCCAATTTTGCTCGCGTTTGAGTTCATTGAGCAAAGCATAAAAATCTGCTGCACCTTGCACATCCACACCGGCAAACGCTTCATCCAGGACTAGAAGTTGACGAGGCATGACTAGACAATAAGCCAACAAAACACGCTTGAGTTGCCCACCACTCAGAGTACCGATAGATTGACGGCGCAGGTGATAAGCGTCTACCCGTTTCAAGGCAAATGCGATCGCTTCTGATTTCTTTTCATCTTCCCGCCAGAATGACAAAAAGTTTTGAGCCGTGAGTTTTCCTGACTCCTGATTTTTCTTCGCCCATCCCAACCCCACCATTTCGGCGACAGAAATTGGAAAACTCCGGTCAAAGATAAAATTTTGCGGCATATAGCCTAACCAGTGACACCAATGCCCCAAACGTTCAACTGGACGGTCAAAAATTTCTACTTTTCCGGCACTTCGCGGAATTAATCCCAAAATTGCTTGCACCAGCGTACTTTTACCCGCACCATTCGGGCCAACTACTGCTGTATCAGTTCCGGGTAGCAATTCAAAAGAAACATCCCGAAGCGCCAGATAGTTGCCTAGATATACAGTTAAGCCGTCAACTTTCAGAATCGGCGATGGGATAGGGGCGTCAGAGTTTCTCACGTCTACTTGCAGGCAGCTTCCAGGGTTTGCAGATTTTGCTTCATCGCGGTGAAATAATGCTCCGGAGTCAGGGGGCCGTTTTCCAGAGGATCGATGGTTCTCAGGGTTAATTTCAAGTCGGTAGACAGACTTTCAAGCAATTTATTGTCAGTTCCTGGTTCGCCAAGTAGGGCTTTAACATTGTACTTTTTCACTGCCCCAACCGCTTTTTGGATGTCAGCAGGCGAAAGGTTATCTTCGGGAATCTGAACCACTGCAACTTGTTGAAGCTGGTAGCGCTGAGCAATGTAAGGATAGGCATCGTGGAAAGTGACATAAGTACAACCGCGATAGGGTTGCAGACGCTGCTGAAATTCTTTGTCTAGCGCCTCCAGTTGCTGAATGTAGGCGGTGGCGTTTGCTTGATAAGTCGCTTTGTTCTCAGGATTGGCTGCAATTAAACCATCACGAATGTTCTCTACTTGCTGTTTTGCTCGGACTGGATCGAGCCAAACGTGAGGATTACCTTCTGCATGGTCGTGTTCTTCTGCCTTTGCACCGGCTTCTCCCTCGTGGTTGTGGCCTTCGTGGCTAGCTGCTTGACCATTCACCACGGGTGAGGCGTCTTCTAAGGCGTTAATGCTTTTACTACTATCAATTTCTTTAATCTGAGCGTTTCCAGAATTTTTGATAGTTTCTTGAAGAAATTCTTCCAAGCCGAAGCCATTTTTTACCAGCACATCTGCTTGGGCGATCGCTTGCACGTTTGCGGGTGTCGCTTGATACTCATGCACTTCCGATCCGGGTGGCACTAAAATTTCTACCTGCGCTTTGTCACCCGCAACTGCCTTGGTAAACCAATAAATCGGCAAAAACGTTGCCACTACCCGTGGAGACTTCGGATTCTGCGCCCCCACTCCCGACTGCGGCGCAGCACTCTGCTGTGGGGATGGGACAGAAGTATTTGATGAGCTACACCCAGTAGCAGCGAACACTGGCAGCAGTAATAAAGGTAGGGCAAGCTTGCTCGAATAATGTCGGATTCTAAGGCACGTCACGGTTTATCTCCTGATTGACGGTGAAAGTGTCAATCTACTTTTTTTGAGAATGAGTCTTGTTTTAATATTATGAGAATAATTCTCATTTTAGTATGATATTGCTGCCGATAGTTGAGTTTTGACTGGTAAATGCCATCAGGGGGGATTGTAAAAGTTGGAGAAATCTTGTCTCTTAAGTGTTTAAAAGCAAAATTTCTCAGCAGCAACGGATGCTTTTCATTGGAAAAAGGCAATTTATAAGCAAAATTCTGCAAAATTGTCAATAAAGTGTCTTTAGCAAACTGTAGAACAGTCAGTCGCTGCGGAGAATCTTGAAAGGGTGTCAGGAGTGAGAAATGAAATTTAAAAACCTGTGGAATGCGCTGCTGGTAAGCCCAGCAGTGTTCGGTGCAATGCTGTTAACGGATGCGGGGGCATTCGCAACGGAAACCCCGGCGGTGATGGAAGTTAAGGAGAACGCAATCGAGGATGCGATCGCTCCCACTCTCCCAATCAAGGAGGATCAAGAGGAATCTCAAGCGTTACATCAAAAAAATGAAGAATTGGAATCAAACTCGGTAGCCGTCGCAGCTGCCCCAATTACCACTTCTGAGATCAAGCTGGACGAGACATCTGCTGTCAAGGTAGAAACACCCGCATCAGAGGCGATCGCGCCAAATCAGTCAACAGTGGCGGATTTAGCCCAAATCCCAGCTACCACCCCGACATCAGTAACGGCTGATGCCGACGTTTTAGAACAAATCGATGTTTATACTAATCCAGAGGACACGGATAGTTCTCTAGAACAAGTCACGAATGTTTCCCAACTGCAAGACGTAGAACCGACAGATTGGGCGTATGAAGCGTTGCGATCGCTTGTCGAACGTTACGGTTGTATTGCAGGATATCCCGATGGCACTTTTCGCGGCAACCGGGCACTCAGCCGGTATGAATTTGCCGCCGGTTTGAATGCTTGTCTGCAACAAATCGAGAAATTGATTGCTGCCAGTTCGGCAGATTTCGTCACCAAAGCGGATTTAACTACATTACAGCGACTGATTGATGAATTTGGCGCGGAATTGGCGACATTGCGGACGCGGGTTGATAATTTAGAAGGTCGCACCGCTTTTCTGGAAAGCCATCAATTTTCTACCACCACCAAACTACAGGGAGAAGCGATCTTTGCGCTGGCAGGGATTTTCAAGGGAGAAGATGCGACTGGCGATGAGATCGACGATGTAGCGATTTTTGGTCATCGGACCCGTCTGAATTTTGAAACCAGCTTCACCGGGAAAGATGTGCTGAGAACGCGACTGCAAGCGGAAGGACTGGGTTCTCTTACCGAACGCACTTTGACACCAGAAGGCAACCTGTTTTTCTCAGGTGATACCGACAGTAATGTTTTCGTGGATGCGTTTCTTTACGCTTTCCCCATCGGTGAGAGAACAGAAGTGGTGGTTGCGGCAAATGCAGGTGCGGCGGATGACTTTACCGATACCGTCAACTTCCTCGACGGTGATGGTACAACTGGGGCACTCTCTACTTTTGGAACGCGCCCGCCGATTTATTACCTAGCAGAAGGTGCTGGAGTTGGACTAAGGCAGCAGTTGGGCGATCGCTTTGAACTCAGCTTAGGCTATTTAGCAGGGGACGCCGCTAACCCGGAAGAAGATGGTGGTTTGTTCAATGGCCCTTACGGTGCCTTGGCACAGCTATTGATCAAGCCAAGCGATCGCTTGAAGCTGGGCTTGACGTACATTCATTCCTACAACAACAATGACACCGGCACTGGTAGCAATCTCGCAAATTTCCAGGGCGGACTTGCCCGCTTCTTCGATACCGATATTGACGGTAGTTCAGTCGGCGGGGGGTTAACTAACTTAGGGTTCAGCACCAATCTCCCCGTGATCAGCAATTCTTATGGGGTAGAGTTATCTTGGCAACTGAGCGATCGCTTTGTTTTGGGTGGCTGGGTTGGCTACACCAACACGCGCAACCTCTCCACTTTAGGCGGACTCATTGAGCGTGGCAAAGTTGACATCTGGAACTGGGCTGTCACCTTAGCCTTCCCGGACCTGGGTAAACAAGGCAACTTGGCTGGCATTATCGTGGGTATGGAGCCGAAAGTCACTAACTCAACCATCGATATCAATCCCGGCGCAGTCGCCGCATTAACCGCAGCAGGCATCCCCACCCCGCCAGTGGGAGACAATGACGATACTTCACTGCACATTGAAGCGTTCTATCAGTATCAATTAACGGACAATATCGCCATCACGCCTGGGGTTATCTGGCTTACTGCCCCTGACCACAATAATCGTAACGATGATATTGTGATCGGTACTATCCGCACCACGTTTACATTCTAGTTAAGAGTCAACCGTCATTGGTCGTTTCTTAATTGTGGATACAACCAGATCTGAGATAGCACTCCTAAAGGATTCGTGAAGACGAGATCCCCGACTTCTTTAAGAAGTCGGGGATCTAAACCCTGGCAGCTCACAACTCTGAAGCGGATTGCGATATGACTAATGACCACTTACCACTGAAAAAAAACCAGCTGATGTGACAGCTGGTTGAACAAAATCTTTATTTTTGTTGTCGTTAATCCGAGGAAATCCAGAGCTGCGCGTTCCCATCCGCCAGCCGTAAGATTTCTTTAATATTTACTGTAACAGGAAATACACATTTTTTGAAAGAAATATTTACATTTTTTTGTAAACTTCTTACCTTAGATAGTTGATTCCTGTTTGAGGACTCCCCCAGATAATGCGCTCCTGCTTATAAATAGCGATCCCCGGTTTAGCGCCCTTGGGTTTGTAGACGTGTTTGGGTTCCGTGTAGACAACTGGCACGCGATCGCTTTGTCTGGCGCGGCTGTAATAGGAAATTAAATCGGCAGCAAATTGCAAATCGGCTTCTTCCGGGACAGAACCCGGAGCGACGCGCAGCAACCCATGACTTCCAGGAATCTCCTGGGTGTGAAACCAGAGGTCGTAGTCTCCAGCCATCCGAAAGGTTAGCTGGTCGTTCTGGCGGTTATTGCGCCCAATCAATAACTCAAAGCCGCTGGGCGTCTGGTAACGATAAGGGTGACTTCCCTCCTCGTCTCTACGATTACGGTTGTCCGGGTCTTCTAGATACCGCTGCTGTATCAGCTCATCGCGGATTTCTAAGAGCGTTTGTAAATCTTCTGGGTCATCGTAAGAATCGAGCTGAGTTAGGGTGGCTTCCACTTGCTCCAAGTAGTCTATTTCCGTTTGCACCTCGTTAAGTAACGGTTCAACGGCTGAGCGAGCGCGTTTCAGCTTCTGATGCCGCTTGTAGAGGGATTGGGCATTTTGGACGGCATTTTTTTCAGGGTCGAGGGGAATTGTGACAGGTTTGTCGGTGTCAAAATCATTGAGGTCAATTGACTTCATCCCTGGTTCCCAGTTCTGAAGGTAAGCCATCAGCAAATCTGCCTGTTGCCGATATTGGTCTGCTTGATCGGATTGCTGCAAGCGTTCCGTAAAAGTAGACGCCTTCAAGCGTAATTTTTCCAGAACGTTGTTGAGTTTCTGGCTCAACTGATGATGAATCTGGTTAAATTCTTGTTGATTGAGCCGATCGGTGTAGTAGCGGTTGAGTAATTCTTGGATTGATTCAGCAGGCTTAACAATGCCCCAGCCCAAGACGTTGTATCCTTCAGGTGTCCAGCCGGGATGAAAAACTGCCCCAGTCTCCTTATGTGTCACGAGTGTCGTAGGCGAGGGGATAGAAGACTGAGAGGATTGGCTTTTCAGAATTGCTTGCAGCCATTCTTGCCATCGGAGAAATAATGCGTCCCAGTCAGATTGTGTGAGGGTATCGGTCGATTGCTCTGGATCTAGACCAGCGGCTTGTACCATTGAGACAACCAGCGCTGGACTCAAACCCCGGTAATTTTTCAGCATCTGACGCCGCAGTGCTGCGGGAATTAAACTCAGCCGTTCTTGCCAGCGTTCTTGAGATTCGCTTAAAGTCGGGATGGTTGCAGTGAGGGCGGGTGGAGATTCGTAGGGCTGTCCGGTCAGGATGGTACGGACGCTAGATTGTTGGGCGTTGACTTGATGGGCGGCGGTGACAATCAGGTTGTCTGCACCTGTAAGGATGACGTTACTGTATTTGCCCATGATTTCAACGTACAAGTGCCAGATAGCCGGATCTCCTGGGCGTTTGGCAAATTGTAAATCGATCACTCGTTCCCAAGGCGCGATCGCTGAAGGTGTATTTGCGTCAGCGCTACTCGCTTCTATCGCCACCAAGGCAAAGCCCCCCAACTGATGCCGTAGCTGGTCGCTGAAGGTAAAGGTATCTGGCGTGCGGGGAGGTGGATCCCCAATGCAAACACGCGCTGCTTGCGGATGCCAAGAAACTGTCAGCCAACTCCTCCGCTTCAGGGTTCGCAGGGCTATGGAAATTGTAAAGCGATCGCGCTGATAAACTTGTTCCAGCCGCGCCGGTATCCACTCAGCACGCAGCTCAGAACAAGTGGCAGTTAAGGTAGTAAAGTCAACGAGTTGCACGCGCGATCGGTATTTTTTGTAAAGATTTCGAGGAGCGGTCTCTTTCTATCCTCTCAGTTTCAGGCTACTTCCGACAAAAAAACGCACAAAGCTATTTTAAAGGAGCTTTGTGCGTTAATGAGTATCACCCGTTTCTGTTGAGACACATTGGCTTAGACAGATTGGCGACGGCGACGAGTTTTTAAGCCGAGTGCGATCGCGCCCAAGGTCAATCCTAGCGTCGCGCTGGGTTCTGGAACGCTCTGTTGGTTTTTCCAGTCATCGGTCGTCCCAACTTTGATTTGGTAGGCGAGATTGGATTGGGTAGGGATTTTTCCCGTCCAACTCATAATTGAATTCCCTGTAAGGCTGAAACTCCCCGATACATCGCCGATCCGAAGATATTGCACTCCCCCCTTGACATCCTCAAAAATATTGCCATTGGCATCCTTGGACCAGGTTGTGCAATTAGGACTCAAGGTACATGAAACGCTAGAAGTTTCGGCGATGGACTTCGTACCCGACGCATCTTTCAGCAATAAGTCTTTGACCGTCATGCTGCTATTCGTGTTATTTGCTCTAGTGCGGACAAAGATATCTGTGACGCCTTGGGTAAATTTCGATGTGTAATCGTAGGCTAAAGTTTGATTTCCAACTTTATAAGTAACGATCTTTGTGAGTGCGTCGTAAGCCAAAGTGAAAGCATCTACTCTTCCACTTTGCCAGTAATTTGAACCTGTTAATTCCTGTTGTTTCTGCACTGTAAAATTAGTGCTGCCAGTATCATCGTGCAGATCGAGTTCGTAAGTGCTGTTATTGCTACTGCCAATCCGACCCTCCGCAACAAACAATAAATCTACATTTAAATTTTTAAAGGCTTGGTCGGTTTCTAAATAACTTAAAGAAATTGCTTTTGCGTCAGCAGGAGCCGATAATATTCCTAAAGTGGCAACGAATAATCCAATAAGTGTTTTACGAATAGCCATTTTTTTATTCCCCGGTTTGGGTAAGTGAAGCACGGTATATCAGGATTGATCTTTACGTCCCCGATTGCCGTGCTTGGGTTGGCGCTACTTTTTTAGCATAAAGGACTCATGCCAATGACCGCTACTAAAAGTAGCCTATTTTACGGAAACTTTATCGCTGTGGTTTATATTTTGAAGTTATGGAAAAACCTAGATAAAAGTATTTTGTTTTCGATATTTGGGATGGCAAAAAATCTTTGTTTCAATAAAAACACGGTAGTTGTTTTTCTAAAAATGGTGAAAAAGCGGATTAATTGTAATTCTACGGATAAGCGCTCTATGTAAAATCTCGTAAATAGTTGCAACCATCCATCCTCTGGTAGAATTTGATTTTTATGGGCATACAAAGAAATACTTCCCACCCTGTGAACGAAGAGCGATTCCACGGACAATCGTGAAGCGATCGCGTCCCTCAAGCTGTTCCAGTCATGCTGGATATCTATTTCACAACCAGCGCCAAGAGAAATGAATTAAGTTGAATTTGTGCAGTTGAATGTTAACGCAACTGTCAAACCTGCCTCTGCCTTTCGGAATAGATAATAGAGGTAAAAGGGAAAAAAAAGCAGCGATCCCTTAAAAACGCGAGTTTTTGTGGATTTTAGGCTTGTAAGTCAAAAATTTTGTAGATAACATGGGAACTAGACTTAAATAAGCTTTTTAGGCGGTTATGCCGCTAGTTTTTTATGGACATTCAGTTAATCAATATCGGTTTTGGTAACATCGTGTCTGCAAACCGAGTGGTTGCCATTGTCAGTCCAGAATCTGCGCCCATTAAACGGATTATCACCGACGCCAGAGATAGAGGGCAGTTGATTGATGCAACCTATGGGCGTCGCACTCGCGCGGTAATTATTACCGATTCCAGCCACATCATTCTCTCCGCCATTCAGCCTGAAACCGTTGCTCATCGCTTTGTGATTGGCAAAGACGTGAATGCCAGCAACAATTAAGGCAATAGGCATTTTCACGGGTGATAGGAGCATGAAAACTGGCAGGCTGATTGTTTTGACTGGGCCGAGTGGCGTAGGCAAAGGTACTTTGCTGCGATCGCTCTTGCAGCGTCATCCGGAACTGTATTATTCTGTATCCGCGACGACTCGCGCCCCTCGTCCCGGCGAAATTGAGGGAAAACACTATTATTTTGTTAGCCGCAACCAGTTTGAGCAAATGCTGGAAGCTGGTGAATTACTGGAGTGGGCTGAGTTTGCTGGTAACTGTTATGGCACCCTACGACGACAAGTGGAGGAGCAAATCCAGCAGGGTCAGTGGGTGATATTAGAAATTGAACTAGAAGGGGCGCGGCAGATCAGACAAAATTTCCCAAGCGCCCTACAGATTTTTATCCTACCGCCTTCCGTCAGCGAACTAGAAAATCGAATCCGAGGACGCGGGCAAGATTCAGAGGTGGCGATCGCGCGACGGCTTAACCGTGCCGAAGCCGAAATTGCTGCGGCGAGTGAATTCGATATTCAAATCATGAACGACGATCTGGAAAAAGCCCTGAATCGTATCGAAGCCGCTATCTTCACACCGGCAAGCTGTTGAATTTTTTCCCGCTTTAAATCACAAAGGCGATCGCTTTTACAACTGAAAGCGATTGCCTTTTTCTAGAGCTGGAAAATTGGAATAAAGATAAAAATTAGGCTCAAAAAGTTCCCTATTGACTCTTAAATATATCTTGAGATAGATATGGAATTTTTGATTGTAGGCAAGTCCGAAAAATCAGTTTGCATCATTGTGTTTAATAACATGCGGAAGGAAAACGACCTTCACAGACTGATTTAAAGGAAAAGAACTACTATGCGCCTTGGATCTCTTAAAGTAATTGGTGGATGTGCCACAACGGTTACGCTACTAGCCCTTGCAGTAGGTTTGTCCGTCCCCAAAAATTTAGCTGAACCTTCTCAAGATGGTAACAAATTTGCTCCCAGAACTGTCGCACCAGAACAAGCGGGAGGTGTTACGGAAGCTCAGACAGCCCGCGAAGCGATAAAAGCTAGGGTTGGTACGGCAAATGCTCTCGGTGCAGGTATCGCTGGCACGGCGACGGATGATGGTCGGGTTTATAACGTCCTGAGTACCGTGAACATTCGCTCTTGTCCCAGTACCAGCTGCCGTATCCTGCGGGTCGCTAGACCCGGAGCTGATGTTCTCAACGATCCTAGCGGAGGTACTCAGCAAGGCAATGGTTATACTTGGATTCGCGTAACTTACGGATTTAATTCTACCAATGCTTGTGATAGCAATCGCGCTCAAGGATGGATGATCGTTAATCCTCTCGCTCCTGGAAAGGTTCGCGTAACAAAAGGGCCGTTAAATGTTCGGTCATCGCCATGTTCGGGTCGCATTATTAAAACTTTACCCACTGGCACAACTCTAGACTTCCATCCAGACCAAAACCAATGGAGCAACAAGTGGTATAAAGTTGTTGTTCCTGGGGCGACGCCAGGGCCTTTGGGCTATGTTGATGGTTGGGACTTCGCGGATGTCTACTAATATCGGTTCCAAATAATCATTGCTATTTAATCTAAAAGAAAGAGGGTAAGCAGTTGCTTACCCTCTTTCTTTTAGATTAAATAGCAAAGCGAATCGCTAATCGCTTATTCCCAAGCATCTAAATCAAGTGCGCGAGAGCCACCGCGTTCTAGCTGACCTAAAAGGCTTTTGAGTTGCGACCAAACTAACATGCCAATAAATAGAGTGAGTGGCATTGAAGTCCCAAAAGACAGCCATCCAGGAAAGCCAAAAATCTCTAATCCAGCTACTAGAAACAGACAGATTCCGCCACAAATTCCCAAGAATGGCAACTGTAATTGTATCCCTTGCATCTGAGCCAAAGTCCGGGTAGAGCGGTTCTTTGACCATTCCCGCACTTGCTGTTTGAGGGTGGCTTCAAAAGCAAGACCACAGGTTATTCCAGCAAACAAACCGAAAACAAGTAAAAAATACGGCGGATCTGGGAAATAGTACACTAAAAACTCCTAATAGGTAACGGGTAAATGGGCAACGGGGAATCGGTAATGGAAGATTTACCAATTACCGCTATGTGCAACTTTTTCTCAGCCTCTAATTTATCAGGGGTTGGGGCGATCGAAATGTCAAGCAAATTTTGTCAGCTCCCCCAATCCCCCCATGAGATGGAGGGAGAAATACAGAAAGTTGCACACCGCGCCAATTACCAATTACTCATTACCGATTCCCTAAGACCCAACACTTTATTCTCTCTCCTGCAAGGCAGCAAGTGTGGCAAAAGAAGGTAATAGTGCGGCGACTCCTTCAGTGGAGAGTTCCGTCAAGGCTCCGAGGGCTACATTAAACAACCGTGACGGCTTCAGGTCATCTTTTACTAGATTCCATAGACGTCGCACTTCTTCGGTATGAAGTCGGTCATCTTCTGTCAAAGCGATTAGCACTTGGCGTCGCAGAAATTGTCCTTCTTCAGAGAGGAGAAACTGTAATCCTAGTTGAGCCGTAGGCAATAGATCGAAGTTATCATCTGAGCGAGCGATCGCAATCATGTTCTCTAACCGCTGCCATTGGAATTTGCCGTCTTTGAACAAGACTTCAATTAAACGTCGCCGCATTTCTGGAGATTCGCCAGTCAGCAAACGCCGCGCTACGTAGGGATAGGCAACTTCGACAATTTTGAAATTGGGATTTAAGCTGAGAGCCAATCCCTCTTGTGTCACCAAGGAACGAATAATTAAGGCAAATTTCGCCGGAATTCGGAACGGATAGTCGTACATCAGTTCCGAGAACTTGTCTGTAATTGTCTTAAAGTTAAAGTCTTGTACACTTTCGCCGATGACATCTCCCAGTACGCTTTCTAGCGCTGGAATGATCGGAACAATATCCGTTTCTGGCGTCAAAAAGCCTAGCTTAACAAAGTCTTTGGCTAACTCAATATAGTCTTTGTTAATTAGGTGAACGACGGCACTGACGAGGGTTTCTTTGGTATCCTCCTCCATCTGATCCATCATGCCAAAGTCTATATAAGCCATACGACCATCTGGCAGGGCAAACAGGTTACCTGGATGGGGATCAGCATGGAAAAAGCCGTATTCCAATAGCTGTCGTAGACCAGCGGTGACGCCAATCTCGATCAAAGTATCAGTTTCCAAATCGGCTGCTTTAATGCGCTCGGTATCGTTCAGTTTGAAGCCGTCAATCCACTCTAGAGTCAGGACGCGAGTGTTGGTGTAGCGCCAGTAGATGGCTGGGACTTTAACGCTGGGGTCATCGCGGAAATTAGTGGCAAACTTTTCGGCGTTTCGTCCTTCGTTGAGGTAGTCAATTTCTTCAAATAACTTGTAACCGAATTCATCGACGATCAGAGTCAGGTTATGCCCTAAATTTAGGGGAAGCCAAGGACTCAACCAAGCCGCCATCCATCGCATCAAGTAAAGATCGAGGGTGATGGTTGGTAGCAAGTTGGGGCGTTGTACCTTGACAGCGACTTCTTCGCCGGTGTGAAGACGCGCTCGATAAACTTGACCCAGACTGGCGGCAGCAAGTGGTTCTGGGGATATTTCTCTATATATCTCTTCTACTGAGCGTTCTAGCTCAGTTTCAATGATATTGAATGCGATCGCATTATCAAATGGCGGCAGTTGGTCTTGTAATTTGATGAGTTCTTCTAAAAAGTCTTTCCGCACTAAGTCGGGTCTTGTGGAGAGAGCTTGACCGACTTTAATAAAGGTTGGACCCAGGCGAGTGAGGATTTCCCGCAGTTGAGTGGCGCGTTTCTCTCGATTCTTCCAGTCCTGGTTCAGCCAATCGTCCCACTTTAAGCCAAGAACAAACCCTGCAAATAACCAGATAATTTTGATGGCTCGCCAGAGAACTCGCCAGGGACGATAGCGGAAGTACTGGGCGATCGCTTCGGGATCGTAGCGCCGAGACTGGATGAGGGAGTACCGATTCACGCTTGTGCTTGCCTCTTTTAACCTAACTTAATTCGCCATTAGCGGCTTCTGGGAGTATTCAAGCCACTATTTAACCTAATCAATCGAATAACATTAATTTCCAGGGATTTCGACCGCATTCTTTCGTAACTTTACTCATTGATTTTTACCAGGTTTTTAACGTTTTATTAACTATAGTATACAAAACTACAGACACTTGCGGGGATCGCCCATCTGCTTTAAGAGAGCAAACAGTTCCCTCACTTGCTATTTTTTCTCTGTCAAGGTTCCATGACAAAACTGCTAAAGTCTCCTACCAGCGAAACCAGCAGCGACTAATTATTCTTAAGGAAGAAATTAAAATAATCTTAAGTATATTTTAAATTACGAATAAATAGTGTAATAGAGCCGTGAATCTCCCTCTGAAGAGGTAAGCACCGTAGGGGAGAGACATCGAAAATCTTTAGTGTCTACCCAGCAGCTCGAAAATGCTGTTTCGAGTCTAGACGCTGGGCAAGGTAGTCAAAGCGCAGCGCCAGTCCGATAGAGAGTTTTATCAGTATCAATTTGGTTTAGGTCAGCATGACGAGTGCTATGGCTTTGCTTTGCCATGAGCGTTTACTTCGCCCGTAGCTGGGATTAAGAACCTATATTGCCGTTATTTTGCGGGGTCATTCATGTTGTTTTCAAAAAATTCAAAGAAAAAAATACTCAAGTTGTTGGGTTTGAGCCTTGTAGTTACAGCTTTGATTGTTAGTCCTTCCCTATCAGGAAATAATTTCCACTTATTTAACGCACCGGCGTTAGAAGTCAGTGTCAACGCTCAGCCTCCGGCTGGAACTGATGCGGCACAGCAGAATTCTGCTTCCCCTGAAGGCGAAGAAAAGGGAAAAAGTGACAAGGCTGAGAGTGCCTCGTCTGAAGGAGAAACGAAAGGAAAGATCGATATTTTCAAAATTGTCATGGGTGTGCTGGCGGGTCTGGTGCTGTTTTTATATGGTGTGACCCGGCTTGCTGAGGGACTCGAAGCGATCGCAGGCGATCGCGCAAAAAATCTCATCGACAAGTTCACCAGCAATCGCTTTGCCGCAGTGGCAACTGGCACGGTGGCAACAACCATATTAGATTCATCGTCGGTCACGATCATCATGACGATCGCGATGGTGAGTGCTGGGTTGTTGACGTTCGTCCAGTCTCTCGGCGTGGTTCTAGGTTCCAACATCGGAACGACCATCGGCGCTGAACTGATCGCTTTTAAGATTAACGAATATGCACCGATAGCCTTGTTCCTTGGTTTCTTGTTGCATTTTTTGGGCAAGACAGACCGCTGGAAGAACATCGGTTTAATTTTATTGGGGATAGGCTTGCTCTTCTTCGGTCTAGACACGATTGACGAGGCGATGAAACCGTTCCGGGACTACCAACCCTTTATTGATTGGATGAAAACCTTAGGGGAAAATCCGCTGCTGGGTGCCTTAGTTGGGGCGCTGTTTACCGTCTTGATTCAATCCTCTTCCGCCACAGTAGCCATTGTCATTACGCTGGCAGCTTCTGGCTTGATCTCATTGCCCGCAGGCATCGCCTTGATGCTGGGTGCGGAAGTAGGCACCTGTGCTGACACGCTGGTAGCGACGATTGGGCGATCGCGCGAAGCTGTGCGGACGGGTGTCTTTCATGTGATTTTCAATGTGATAACCGCAGTCGTGGGGATCTTATTTGCGGCTCAATTAGCAAGCCTTGCCCAGTGGATTTCTGGGGGGGCTGATGTTGCCCGCCAAATTGCCAATGCTCAGGTGATATTCAACGTATTGGGCGTAGTGTTGGTTATCGGGTTTCTACCGTTAATCGCCCGTGGATTGGAAATGCTAATTCCCGGCGGTCAATCGAACCGGCAACTCGCAGAGGAGCCTCAAAGGGAACAAACTAAAGTGTAGAGAGGCAATATTTATCGGTTCTCTCCCCCAACTCCACTGTGACAAGGAAAGGAGATCCTAGTTTCCCGGTTAGGGGAGATTGGGGGAGAGGTCGGGTTGATGCGATCGAGATCGCTTCGGAGTTAGCTAGCTGCTGGATTTAGCTTCTAGGTTTTCCAAGCGGCTTTTGAGTTCTTGGTTTTGCTTCTTGATCAGGTCGAGTTCGTCTCGCAGTTGCTTAAGTGCTTGATCCGATCCCACATTTTTTTGCACTCGTCCAACCGCTTCCTCAGCGATGCGACGGACTCGTCCATCGGGGGTTTGGTCGGCAAGACTTCGCAAAATCCCAATTGCTTTGGGTGTCTCCATTTGCCCCAGCGCGATCGCGACTGATACTTGGGTTAAGAAAAATGTCTCTTTGGAGAGTTCTGCAAGTTGTTCGAGAATTCGTTCCAAGTTGACATTATTCTGACCCGTTGAAATGGTTCCCAAAGCGCGAATGGCTGCTAGACGCAACGCTTGCGGGACGCCTTGGGCGGTGTATTCCAGAATCAGATCCAGCGCTTGGGGTGAAGTTTTGAGCTGAGACAAACCAGCGATCGCGCCAGTTCTCACAACCTCATTCCAACCCGCCTTTTCTTTGAGTACTGTTTGCAGCAGCTTCAGCACTTTCTCTTCTTTGGGCTTTTCGTCCAGATTTGCCGCCCCAATTCCGCCAATCGCATTCACGGCTGCGGACTCCACATAGTAGCTAGCGTCGCCATCTTCTACGAATGGTTTCAGTGCTTTATAGCTGTCATGGGTTTTGATCGTTCCCAATGCTTGCACCACTGCACGACGCACTAAGGCTTCTTTATCTTTTAGACCTGCAACGAGACCGTCAAATGCTTGATCGAGCTTAACTTCTGCCAACTGTTTAGCAACTTCCGCCCGAACGCCCCAGAAAGAATCGTTTTTCAGGGCAAAAGAAAGCGCTTTTACGACCTCCAATCCGCCTTTCTTCGCTAACGCCTCAGCCGCATAGATGCGGGAGACGGGATCGGGATCGGATTGCAGTTGGGCTTTGAGTTCCTGAACTGGATACTCTAAAGACACCGTTTTTAGGAAATTATTCCCGATGTCAAAGCTAATAAAATGGGGTTTTTCTTCGAGGGGGAAGTAAAAGCTTTGTTCCCGTTCGTGAACCCTGACTGCGAAAGTTTTGAAATTGACGGTAGAGGATTGTTCAGACGAGGAATCTCGCGTCTCTACATTATTCTCGTTAGAGGATTTTCCTGAGACATAGCCAAAAGCAATGGGAATTTTTAGGTCAAATAAATCGCTCCGGCTGCCATTTGTATCGCTGGTGGCTTGAGTTTGAGTAACAGTAACTTTAGCCAACTTGCTATCAGTATCCCAGGAATAAGCAACTTTGAAATCTGGATGACCGCCGCGATAAACGTACTGGTCAAATAAAAATAGTAGGTTGCGACCCGTCGCTTTTTCAATTGCCCGTAGCAGATCAACAGTTTCGACTGTTTTATGGGCGTTGTCTTGAACAAAGGTGTGGATTGCTTTAAAAAATAGCTCGTCTCCCAACTCCGCCCGAATCATGTGATAGACACAAGCACCTTTTTCATAGAGGTGGCGGTCATACAGTTCAATCGCCTCGCGATAGACATGAGTGACAATCGGGCGACGGTAACGGCTGCTGTCTTCTACAAGGTAGCTACGAGCTTCATTGAGCAGGTAATACGCTGCATCTTGCAAACCATACTCTTGGTGTGTCCACAGCACTTCTGAGTAAGAAGCCATCCCTTCTTTAATCCAAGCATGAGACCAGTGCTTGATGACTACTAAATCTCCGAACCACTGGTGGGCGAGTTCGTGAGCCACTAAGCTTTCAGTGGTGCGATTATCTAAAGATGCCCGTTTATCCAGCAAGCAGCGGTCGGTTAGCAGCGTGGTGGAGGTGTTCTCCATCCCACCAAAGATGAAGTCATCGACGCACACTTGAGCATATTTGGGATAGGGGTAGGGATAACCAAATTTTTCGCTGAAAAATTCAATCATTTCCGGCGTTTTGCCCATACTGCGGCGGGCGTCTTCTTCTCTGCCCTTATCCACATAGTAGGTGACGGGTTTGTCGTTCCATTCATCTTGAATTTCGGCAAAATCACCCACTGCGAGCGTCATCAGGTAGGTGGGATGAACTTGCTCTTGCAACCAGTGATAAGTTTTGTAGTGGTTATCTTCCTCTGTTTTGATGAGCAATCCGTTGGAAATGGCAAGCAGGAGTTTGGGAACTTTGACCCGAATTTCTGAAGTGGCTAACTGTCCGGGATAGTCAAAGCAGGGGAACCAGAAGCGAGAGTCTTCATCTTCTCCCTGTGTCCAAACTTGAACGGGTTTGTCGGGATAGTGTTTGTTGGGAGAAATAAAGTAGATACCGCGCTGAGGTTTTTCCACGGAGTAGGCGATCGCTATCTCGATTGTTTTTCCCACCTGAGTAGGTGTCTGCATCTGGATGTGCAGTTGTTCGCCATCATAGTCAAAGCTTTGCGGTATTTCGTCAACCTGTACTGACTGAATATTTAGGTTAACGGCATCTAAGGTTAAACGGTCAATCCCACTCCGCACCGGCAATAAGGTAATGGCGCAAGTACCTCCGACGGTTTGATTAGGAATATCGAGGGCTAAATCCAGGAAAATATGCTCGACTTGTCCGGGTCGATCTGGGTTGTAGTGGGGACGGGCACCGGGCAGTTCAAAGGATTTGTGACCGTTATTTTCTGAATCGAAATAAGTCTGCAACTTCATGGTGAGATTGACCTGTAAGACTCCGAAGTATAGCCGAGAATCAGGGCTAAGGAGGTTATTTCTTTAGGTTAACGCCTTCAGACTGAGTGAACTTCTCTTCTAAGCACGGCGACGCGCGGGGTATCCAAATTTGTAGCGAACACCCAGATGCTTTGTCACTTCAGACGCGATGATTTTCAAGCTTCACTTAGCGTTGTGTCTACTTGCGCTCTCAAAAAAGTGCTGACTTGTAGGGGCGTGTTTATGCCCATTGGCGTCAACTTGAGAAAAAGCAGAGCGAGAAAGGGTGGGATCGCAGATTCTATCCAAGCGCAAATGCTATATTTCTGCTCTTTTAATCAATCTTTAAATGGTATTTATACTTAGCTTTACCCAGCCTAATGCTCAAGCTTAATCTCGGCACCGTACATTTACTTAAGTACATTTACTGATGAATTTCATATCAACCAAGCTTGAGCCGATTGGTGAGGAAAGCAATATGTGGCGCGTTTTTAAGCTAGCTTTATTAACAACAGCAGCTTTGGCAGTTTTTCCAGTGGGTGAAGCAGCAGCAGCAACTTTGACGGGTGCCCCTCCAATTGTGATTGGACACCGGGGCGCTAGCGGCTATCGTCCAGAACATACGTTAGCAGCCTATGAGCTGGCAATTGAGATGGGCGCTGATTTTATCGAACCTGACTTAGTTTCGACAAAAGACGGCGTTCTTATTGCTCGCCATGAAAATGAAATTTCTGGAACGACAGACGTTGCAAATCGCCCAGAATTTGCTAACCGCAAGACAACCAAAACAATTGATGGAAAACCAGTCACCGGCTGGTTTACCGAAGATTTTACCTTGGCTGAAATCAAGACTCTCCGGGCGAAAGAGCGTATCCCTGAATTGCGCCCCGGATCGGTTAAATATGATGGTTTGTATGAAATTCCGACTTTGCAGGAAGTTATCGACCTAGCCAAGAAAAAGAGTGCCGAAAAAGGTCGCACGATTGGTATTTATCCGGAAACGAAGCATCCGACCTACTTTGATTCCATCGGATTATCGTTAGAGGAACCTTTGGTAAAAATCCTCAGCGAGAACGGTTACACCGATGCGGATGATGCGGTTTTCATTCAATCCTTTGAAGTTGCAAACTTGAAATTTCTCAAAACACTGACGAATTTGCCGCTGGTTCAGTTGTTTGATGCAAGTACCGCCAAGCCGTATGATTTTGTTGTCAGTGGTGATTCTCGCACCTATGGCGATCTCATAACTTCTTCAGGATTGAATGCGATCGCGCAATATGCAAGCGGAATTGGCCCTTGGAAACGCCTGATTATTCCATCTGAGACGGTCGATAAAAATGGCGATGGTCAACCTGACGATCTCAATGGAGATGGGGTCATTAGCGATGCTGACAAGCCATTGTTACAACCCACATCCCTAATTAGTGACGCCCATGCGGCGGGTTTGCTGGTTCATGCCTACACTTTCCGCAGTGAAGACTTCTTCCTCGCTCCAGACTACAACGGCAACCCAGAGCTGGAGTACGAACAATTCTTTAAATTAGGGATTGATGGCGTCTTTACCGACTTCCCAGATACCGCTGTTGCAGTTCGCAACCGGATTGCTGGCAATCCCAGCAAAGACGTTCCCGAACCCACAACCTTACTGGCGTTTGGTATTCTTCCAATCGCAGAAATTTTGCGCCGTCGCCAAAATAAATTCAAAAAGGCTTGATTGAGTAGCCGTCTTACACTCGCGCTACTCAGATCACTTTCCTCTGTAGATGCTGAGCTAAACATCGCCGAACGCATCTATCCGAACGCACCGATAAAGTCCGCTTCAGCGGGCTTTTTTTATGGCTATTGAGTAATTAAACGGTAAGCCCTAGTCAAAAGTATCGCGAGATACTTTTGAGTTTCACCAGCACCATTTAGCGATCGCGTAATTACTCAAGACGCAAGCCATTATCGGACAAGTTACTGGATAATCTTAACGGGAATGTGTACCGAGAGCGATCGCGTTTTCTTTCCCCTGCACCACTGGACACTCCCTATCAGTCTGGGCTAAGACTGTAAGCTGCACTCAATCAACATCTTCCTTCAGCTATGCGCCCTCAACTCGGAATCTTCGCGCTTATCGCCTTCCTAGCTACCATTTCAGCGCCTTTGAACTTTAGCGCGCCTTCCATAACACAGGTGTTGGCACAAACTTCAGAATCCCGCAAAGTAGAAGCTGAACGCCTTTTAGAGCAAGGTATTCAGCAGATTGATAACCGTCAACTTGACAAAGCCTTACAGTCGATACAACAGGCATTGACGATTTATCGAGAACTCAAAGATCGTCAGGGAGAGGGAACCGCTCTAGCAAACCTGGCAAGTATTTACTATTGGGTGCAACAGTACTCTCAAGCAATTGATTTCCAACAGCAAAGTTTAGCGATCGCGCGAGAGATTGCAGATCGTCCCTTAGAAGCGAAGAATCTAAGACAATTGGGAAGTACGTACTCGGCGCTGGGACAACATCCCCAAGCAATCGAGTATCTGCAACAAAGTTTAACTCTTGCACGGGGAATTAAAAATAATAAAAGTGAAGCAGCCGCTCTTGGTATGCTGGCTCTTGCTTATCAACAAATAGGAAACTATCAGAAAGCGATTGATTCTTGGCAACAAGCACTCCCTATTTTTCAGCAACTCAAAGAACGTAGGGCTGAAGGAGCTGCTCTTACATCTATCGGAAGTTACTATCAGTTGCTGGACAAGTACCCTGAAGCTCGAAAGTTCTTCCAACAAGGTTTAGTTATTGCCCAAGAACTGAAAGATCGCTCTAGCCAACAGGTAATTCTTGCACTTCTGGGTCATGTTCATGAATCCCTCGCTGAATACTCCCAATCTATTGATAAATATCAACAAAGTTTAGTTATGGCGCGGGAAATGGGGGAATCGGCAATTGAAGTAGAAATTTTGAATAATTTGGGCGGGATTTATGCCAATCTATCAAGATATCAGGAAGCAATTGAATATTATCAGCAAAGCTTAACCATTGCCAGAAAAATTAACGCTCGCCAATCAGAAGCAGGTATTCTGTCTAATTTAGGCACTGTATATAAAAATTTGAATGATTCTTCCCAAGCAATTCGCTATTATCAGCAGAGCTTAGCAATTACCGATGAACCCAATAATCAACAAAGTGCCTTAGAAGTTCGAGAAGAACGGAAATTATATGCCCAAACAATCCTAAACTTAGGAAACATTTATCAAGAAAGTGGCACAACAGATAAAGCAAAAGAATTTTATCAGCAGAGCTTGAAAATCGCCCAAGAAATCAACGATCGTGATTTGCAAGCAGATATCTTAAATTTTTGGGGAATTCTCTCCTATCAAAATCTGGGAGATTACCGGCAAGCTAGTGAATATTATCAACAAAGCTTAGCCTTAGCCAAACAAAATAATAATAAACGCGGGGAAGCAAAAGCGATAGGCAATTTGGGACTCGTTTATAATTCTATGGGCGAGTACGATAAAGCAATTAATTACTTTCAGCAGGATCTCGCAATTTCTCGTGAAATTAAAAATAAACGAGGGGAAGCTATCGCCTTAAACAATTTAGGGCTAACTTTTATGCGTGCGGGTAAGCTATCGGAAGCCGAAACATATTTAAAAAATGGAATCGAAGTATTAGAATCTGTCCGAACCGGATTAGGTAGAAATGATGCTAATAAAGTATCACTTTTTGAAGATCAAGTCAGCACTTATCGCAATTTGCAACAAGTTTTACTTGCTCAAAATAAAATAGAAGCTGCATTGGAAATTGCTGAACGGGGGAGAGCAAGAGCCTTTGTTGAGCTATTAGCTTCGCGGTTATCTGAAGCATCCGTTCAAGCTACGCTTACCTCACCGAATATCAACAAAATCAAAGAGATTGCCAAGCTTCAGAACGCTACCTTGGTTGAATATTCTATTGTCTATGAAGACATAGATGCTATAGGGAAAAGATCGCAATCCCAAACATCTGAAATTTATATTTGGGTAGTTAAACCAACCGGCGAAATTGCCTTTCGTAAAGTCAACCTTAAGTCTTTGCGACAGCAAAAAAAGAGTTCTTTGGAAGAGCTTGTTGTCAGCAGCCGCGAATCGATTGGTGTTAGAGGTCGTGGTTTAGGTGTAGAGGCTAAAGTTCCTGGAAGTCCAGCAAAACAAGGCTTTAAGGAACTTCACGAACTACTCATTAAACCCATTGCTGACCTGCTCCCAAAAGACCCAAATGCTCGTGTTATCTTTATTCCACAAAGCGAACTGTTTCTAGTTCCTTTCCCAGCATTGCAAGATGCTTCTGGCAAATACTTAATCGAACAACATACTATCCTCACGGCACCTTCAATTCAGGTACTGGATTTAACAAATCAGCAACAACAGCTTGTAGGAACGCGAAGTTCTACTTCTGTACCAAATCAAGATGTATTGATAGTTGGAAATCCCACAATGCCAAGTGTTCCTGAAAAAATTGGCGATCCGCCAACTCAGTTACCAAGCTTACCGGGTGCACAACGAGAAGCTTTAGCGATCGCGCCTCTGTTTAAGACGAAAGCTTTCACCGGCTCTGAGGCAACGAAAACAGCGATTCTGCAACAAATACCTACAGCACGAATCATTCATCTCGCAACGCATGGCTTACTAGATGATATTCGAGGGTTGGGAAGTGCGATCGCGTTGGCTCCATCTGGCAACGATAACGGCTTACTCACCGCTGAAGAAATTCTAGACTTGAGATTTAATGCCGAATTAGTAGTCCTGAGTGCTTGCGACACAGGTAGAGGCAGAATCACTGGCGATGGCGTGCTCGGCTTATCTCGCAGCTTAATGAGTGCGGGTGTACCCAGTGTAATTGTGTCTCTCTGGCAAGTGCCAGACGCTCCTACAGCCTCATTGATGACAGAATTTTATCAAAATCTTCAAAAAACACCCGATAAAGCCGCCGCTCTGCGAAGCGCTATGCTAAGCACCATGAAGCAACATCCAAATCCTAAAGACTGGGGGGCATTCACTTTAATTGGAGAAGCAGAATAATTAAAAATTGAAGAATTTCCAGACGTTGCACATTGGACGGATGATAGTGTCGCGCAAAGACGCTAAGAAAAACTTTGCATCTTCGCGCGAAACGAAAAAGAAAATCTTTCTTAATGTTGAATTTTTAATTCTGCTTCACCTTGGCAATTACCGTGCGGTGACGATGAGTATTGCGGCTGATTGTCGGCGTAGTGAAACCGGAATCTACTAGCGCTTGTTCAATATTTAACGCAAAATACTCATCTAAATAAGGCTCGGTACTCTTGAGCAATGTCAAGATGTAGGGCGGCATTTTGGTGTAAATCTCAGATTGAGGATTCATATCCATAATTGCCAAACAGCCACCGGGACGCAGTACGCGCCGCACTTCGCGGAAAATCTGCATAGTTGCTGACTGGGGCAACTCGTGGCACATCAAAAAGATAGAAACCAAATCGAAGGAGGCATCTGGCAACCCTGTAGATTCAGCAGCAGCATGAACCCAGGAAATCGATTTTTGGTGCTGTTGGGATTGGTAGTGGGCAACTGCTAGAAAATAAGGCGACAGATCCAATCCAGTTAGCTTTGCTTGGGGATAAGTATCTTGGAGGGCAAACGTACTCATTCCCACACTGCATCCCAAATCTAAAATATCTTGTGGTTGAGTAGCGATTTCGTTTTTGAGAATATCAAGATAACTCTGGCGCAGTCGGGCATCTCCTTGCGCCCCCGCATCAGGCCAAATTCCGGCGTGAACGGCATAAGCCGCAACTTCTACTTCCCAAGCGGCTTCCCAGCTTAAGTTACCGCTGTCGTAGGCATGGAACGCTCGCAGGTAATATTCTGGGTAAGTCAGTTGGGGATTTTTTACTTGAGCCAGATGACTTTCCCAGTCGTATTGTGAAAACGTCTGTACTTGCTTTCTCCAAGGCACTCCAATCTTCTCAGCGCGTTTGATCATCATTGAACGCGCTTGCTGCTTGGCTAGATTAGCTAATGGCTTAATCGCTAGCAATCCGTTTACTAAGCGTGAAGATAATCCGAGTTCAGTATTTACTGTGGCAGTCATAAAGTAATAAGTAATGGGTAATGGGTAATAGGTAATGGGTAATAGTAAGTAACAAATGACCTTATGACCAATTACCAATCCTGAATAAAGATGTCTCAGTAGGATGAGCTTTTATCCCACCAAAGCTTGAAGGGTGGGCATTGCCCACCCTTCAAGAATATTACCAATTACTCATTCCCAGCGACTTCCTATTTGCCCGTTTTAGGCTTGAGTGCAAGTAACACCTCAACTTGACCCGTTGATGCGTCTGGTTGAGTCACGGTCAAACCAATACCATGCATGGAATTCAGAATTGCAGTGGTTTCAGGCGTGATGGAACTCTTTTGTGCTGGAGGTAGCTGGCGATTCACCAAAGACATGGTTTTGTCCATGTCGAGGTAAAAATAGCCTGCGTTTGGCTTCTGCAAAGACCCCGTGACCGTTTTAAAAGATGTGCTATTGTCCAAAGGCTGGCTGGGCTTGTTTGCCATGACATCGGCGATGGGGCCACCAATCGCCACATACATCGTGTTTTCATCTATCCAACCATGCCCTAAGAAAGCGCCTTGTTGCGGGATTTGCCATTCTGTGACGGTTTTACCCTGAATTTTTCTAGGCGCTACGGCGATTGAATTTCCCTTAGCGATCGCATCCAGTTTGTTGAAGGTGGCTTCAGCCGTTTTGCGATCGCTGGTTTGAAATACCAAAGCTCCACCAAATCCAACGGGTGCTAAAATTCCCTTGGTCGATGGAATCGCCGCGAAAGCAAATTCCCCATCCATCCATCCGAAGATATCTTTATCCAGGTCAAGATTGACGAGTCTGAGTTGCTGTCTTGCCATGTCAAACCCCTGCTGGGCTTGGGGATCGGCTTTGGATTGTTCGACAACCGTTGCCCAAGTTTGGCTGATTCCATTTCCAGCGATGAGGGCAATTGTCTCAGCCGGAAGTTGAGATGCGACTTTGCCGGGAGAAGCCTTGTACTGAACTTTCATTACCGAGGGATCTACCTTTGCGATCGCCTTCATCCTCACACCGGCATTATCAATCCCAACACCCATCACCACCGACTGCACAGCCTTTAACTGCTTTAGGGTTTCTGGAGGAAGCGGGGGCGTATTCGGATTATTTGCCAGTGCTTGCTGCACCGTCCCCGCATAATCGGGGATATAGAATTGAGCGATGGAGTTTTGTACGTCTACACCCTTAGTCAGAAGGCTGGCTGCACCTGCTTTGCTAGCAAATGAAGGTTGTCCTTTAAAGGTATCAATGGCGAGTTGCACTGCTTCTTTTTCATCGGACATCACTAAATGACTGTCTAACAAAGCCGTGTAGGTTTTGCCACTTTTATCTGTGGTTTCCTCTATTTTGATGCCTTTGTAATCTATTTGTTTGGTTCCAGCTTTCTTGGCTTTCAGCTTATTTGCAAAACTTAAAGCACTTACTTTGTCTTTGACGCCAACCACCATCAACATCCGGACTTCCGGTGACGATTTTGGGGGTGTCGCTTGTGCCGGTTTTACAGTCGGTGATGGCAGAACAGCAAACATCACGCTACCCAGCCAAGGCTTAACATCTTTTTCATAATTGATGTTGGATTCAGTCAACATCTCTTTGTTGAAATCCTTCAGCCCTTTATCAACCAATTTTTGGGCTTCCGGAGTCCCAAACTGTTGCAATTGCGCCCAGTTTTTCGGATCGGTGGAGACAAAACCCGCCATTAATGCTTCATCCGGCACCACTTTGGCACTTGCAAGAGGGCTGGTCGCATCGCTAAAAGAACCCTTCAAGTAAAGATAAGTACCGATGCCTCCGGCTACTACAACGGCAGTGCCAACAATAATAGGAACTATACGATTTGGTCTTCTTTCAGACATTTAAATTTTTCCTTAGATTATTACTGCTTGTGATTGTTATCGATACATCCACAAATGGCATTGTGGATTTTGCGGATTTAGCGGGAATCGCTGTAAGGAAAATTCGTAATTTTGCTTAGTCACGATTCCTACTAAAAGGATTGTTATTAAAATACTTCAACCTGATTTGGATAAACTCCGCAAACCAGAAATATGAAGTTTAAATACAAAAATCGCCTGCTGGTACGAGGTGAGAGGTTTCGTGTCAGATAAGGCTAAGCGATCGCGCTCTAAAATTCTTTCAACAATAAATTCCCTCTCCTCTTTCACTTAGTAGGGGCGTGTTTATGCCCCTACTAAATGTCGTAATGCCTCGATATTTTCTGTAACTGTATGAAACCACCCTGGCTCTCGAAAAGCGGAGAGGGAGCTGGGGGCGAGGTTCCGGTTGTGTTGAAATCCATTGAGAGCCGTTCTATATCTGGTGATGGCAGTTAGACTAAAAGCGGAAACAATAGAGTTTTAAGTAGGGATGGATGCTGTGGAAGTGACACAGGCAGTCAAGCAGCGGATACAGGAACTGCGACAGTTGTTGCACAAAGCCAGTTATGCCTACTATGTCCTGGATGCTCCCATCATGGAGGATGCCATCTATGACCGGCTGTATCGGGAACTGCAAGACTTAGAAACTCAGTATCCCGAACTGGTGACACCGGACAGCATCACTCAGCGCGTGGGTGAGAAACCAGCAACTCAATTTTCCTCGGTGTGGCACAATATCCCTCTCTACAGTTTGGAAAATGCCTTTAATATTCAGGAATTTGCCAAATGGCAGGAACGTTGGCGGAGACAAGTCCCCAAACTCGATTCGATTGAATACGTTTGCGAGTTAAAAATTGACGGTTCTGCAATCGCTCTCACCTATGAAAATGGCATCTTGGTGAGAGGAGCAACGCGGGGAGATGGCATTACGGGGGAAGACATTACTCAGAATGTTCGGACAATTCGCGCCATTCCCTTGCGATTGAATTTAGAAAACCCTCCGACTCACGTGGAAGTTCGCGGCGAGGCGTTTTTAGGCTTGGATGTCTTTAAGCAAATTAATCAGGAACGGCAGCAAGCAGGCGATCAGTTATTTGCTAATCCTCGCAATGCGGCGGCGGGAACCTTGCGGCAATTAGACTCTCGGATTGTGGCAAAGCGGCGGCTGGATTTTTTTGCCTATACGTTGCAAATTCCTGGTAAAGATGATGCTGAGGTTGCCCAAACTCAGTGGAAATCGCTGGATTTGCTGCAAGAAATGGGATTTAAGGTAAATCCCAATCGCAAGCTGTGTCACTCTTTAGAAGATGTTCGGGATTATTATGACGAGTGGAATACGGGGCGATTAAATCTACCCTATATGACCGATGGGGTCGTCGTGAAGCTGAATTCGATTCCACTTCAGAAAAAGTTAAAATTTACGCAAAAGTTTCCCCGCTGGGCAGTGGCGCTGAAATACGCGGCGGAAGAGGCACCAACGCGAGTGGAAAATATTTCTATCAATGTGGGGCGAACGGGGGCGCTGACACCGTTGGCAGAGTTGCAACCAGTCCAATTAGCTGGGACAACCGTACAAAGAGCCACATTGCACAATATTGATTATGTGCGATCGCTCGATATTCGGATTGGCGATACGGTGATTATCCACAAAGCCGGGGAAATCATTCCCGAAGTGGTGCGCGTATTGCCAGAACTCCGCCCAGAGGGAACTCACCCCTTCCAAATGCCCACCTGTTGCCCGGTGTGCAATCAGCCAGTGGTAAAGCCTGTTGATGAGGCGGTGACGCGCTGCGTGAATGCTTCTTGTCCCGCTATCCTCAAAGGGGCGCTGGTTCACTGGGCAAGCCGCAATGCACTGGATATCAATGGAATGGGCGAAAAATTAATGCACCAGTTGGTAGATAAAGGAGTGGTGAATTCGGTTGCAGATTTATACGATTTAACCGCTGATAGGTTGGGAACTTTGGAACGGATGGGTAAGAAGTTAGCCCAGAAATTGGTGGATGCGATCGCGCACTCGAAAACTCAGCCTTGGTCGCGGGTATTATACGGTTTGGGGATTCGTCACGTCGGCAGCGTCAATGCCCAAACCTTAACTCAAAAATTCACCACCGTTGAGCAACTAGCTGGCGCATCCGCAGCGAATATTGAAGCAGTGTACGGCATTGGCCCAGAAATTGCCCACGCTGTTTATGATTGGTTTCAAGTCCCGGCGAATCAAACGTTAATTGACAGACTGAAAGCAGCGGGTTTGCAACTCGCCGCCGAGGTAGAAACCCCATCCACAGAAAGTAGAAGCGTTCCCTCGCCCCTACAAGGCAAAACCTTTGTAATTACTGGCACGCTGCCGACTTTGAAGCGCGACGAGGCGAAAGCGTTGATTGAAAAAGCCGGTGGTAAAGTTACGGGTTCCATCAGCGCCAAAACCGACTACTTACTGGTGGGGGAAGATGCCGGTTCCAAGTTAGAAAAGGCTGAAGCGTTGGGAATCACCCAACTGAGTGAAGCCGAACTGCTGGAAATAGTCGAAGATTAGATGTCAACAGCAAACACACTAAGGAAAGATTGTAGGAGCGTGCGGCACAAAACGTATCGCTCCTTTTCCCTTTTCATCAGAATATACCAATGCCACTTCACTCTAGTTCCGGTAGATGGCGATTAGGGCTAGCCTTATCGCTTGTGACTGTATTTTTGTGGGGAATTCTGCCCATTGCCCTGACGGTGACTCTACAGGTACTCGACGTTTACACCGTTACTTGGTTTCGCTTTTTGGTATCGTTTGGGCTGCTAGCCGTTTATTTAGCCGCACGACGGCAACTACCACCTGTCGAAAAACTGCGTTCAACGCCACTTGGATTGTTAGCGATCGCTATCTTATTTTTAGCAGCTAATTACATTCTTTTCCTACAAGGTTTACACCAAACTTCACCCGCTAACGCCCAAGTTCTCATTCAACTCGCCCCAGTTTTAATGGGTTTAGGAGGATTGGTTGTTTTCAAAGAACGTTATACTCTACATCAATGGGCGGGTTTAAGCGTACTCACCCTAGGATTTGCACTGTTCTTTCACGAACAATTAACCAATTTAATTACAGCACAAGGTAAATATTTAATCGGCTGCGGATTAATCTTTTTCGCCGCAGTAACCTGGGCGATTTATGCTTTAGCGCAAAAGCAGCTTTTGCAAAAATTACCGTCTTCAAATATTATGCTGCTGATTTATGGAGGCTGTGCTATTTTGTTTAGCCCGTTTGCCGCACCTCAACCTATTCTGACACTGAATCCTTTACATTTAGGAATGCTGCTTTTCTGTGCTTTAAATACCATCATCGCTTACGGTGCTTTTGCCGAATCTTTGGAACACTGGGAAGCATCGCGGGTGAGTGCAGTATTAGCAACAACTCCCATTGTTACCTTAATATCTGTATCAGCAGTTTCAAGGTTTTTACCAACCCTAATTGCCCCAGAACGCCTCACTGTTTTAGGAGTCGTAGGGGCAATTTTTGTAATATCTGGTTCGATAGCGATCGCCTTAGGGAAAGCCCGTTGAATGCATAATCAAGCGAAATAAAAAGAGCGATCGCCCTTTTTATTCCGCTCTTTACCTCAATATCTCTTCTATGGCTTAATCAGACGCCTAGTTTGTGTCGCATGGCGATAATTAGCCATCAGTTTTTCTCGCTGTTGATATGGATAATACATGATAGCAGCTAAGGATAAACTGGTTCCTAGTAAGGATAAAAACAGAAATAAATTGAAGAAGCCGATATTGAATCCTGTCCCTAAGCTCATGCCGAAACCTGTTATTAAAAGTGCGCTGCCAATGGCAATCTTTTCAGAAAATCCCCTTTCTTTATAATTTTTAATGACTGCCCCATTTAGGAAGCCAATTACTAGACCTGCCAAGGTTCCCAAGGCAGTAATCGCCGCCGGTAAGAACCCTGATGACAACAAAACAACTAACATTGTCACAGTGGTCAACCAAGCTGCAATCTTTATGCCTAGGACAGTTCTGATGCCAACTGCTGCCAGTAGAGTTCCGGCGCTAAACCAAGCCAAAAATACCGCGATTACTCCAACTTCAAAAATTGCTACAGATGTCCAAGAGGTAAATTTGAATAGAATTGCTACCATCCAAGCGATCGCACCTGTCCAAAATCCAGTCATTGCTAAAGCAATTCCTAATAGCAAAGCCATTGAAATATAAGGCGGCTTTGGAGTTTCAAGCAGAGTTGTGCGAACTGTAATCGTGAGCGGGTAAGTTTTTGGGGAAGAATTGGTGTGTAATAAAATCTGACGACTATAGGTTTTATCTGCCATCAACTTATTTGTATTCACGGTGATTTTGCAATCAGCATGATTACCCTTAAATGTGGCTGGTTCAAAGGAAATCCAAGCATGAGAATTGGAATAGCGCGGATCGCTGTCGTGGGGGGCTACTTCCCAAGTCCCTTCTAGCAAAGTGTCTGGCACGGAATTATTAACCCTAACGGTTTGAGTTAATTTTTCGCCTAGTTGTGTTGTTTTTAATTCCAGAGCCAGTTGGCTAAATTTAACTTCCGGTAAACGATTAACATAAATCGGCTTGAGAGCTTCCAAAGCAGCCGTAGCATTGGGGAAACGGTCTTTTGCTTTGGGTTCGACCATTTTTGAGAGCCAATCCACAAAACGCAGGCTCAGCTTGGGAAGCAGCGGCTTGAAATTAAGGCGACCATCTTCATCAAATAAGGTGTCAATTGCCGTTGATTTTGTCCCAGTTAATAAGCAAATGAGTGTTGCGCCTAAACCATATAAATCTGTCGCTTCGTTTAGCTGGCGGTTGTATATCTGTTCGGGTGCCATAAACCCAAATGTCCCGGCGGCGACGCTGCTCATTGCCATTTCCCCACTACCAATTCGAGCTAAGCCAAAATCCACCAGATAAACATTTAGTTGTTCGTCTACGAGGATATTTTCAGGTTTAATATCCCGATGAATTACAGAGGGGATGCGATTTTGTAAATAAATAAGAATCTCTAGGACAGAAACAGCAATTTTCTGGATGTCATCTGGGTCAAAACTGCGGGGAGCGGATAAAGGCAGGGCATCTTTATGCTCCTGCACCATACAGAAACCAGATTGGGTTTCAAAGGAATCGAGATAACGGGGAATTCCCGGATGATCGAGTCCTCGTAGCACTTGAATCTCGCGCTCATAAGCTTTAAAACCCGACCATTCAGACCCAACTTGGGCAAATAGAAATCGCTTCAGGATGACTGACTGCTCTGTGACGTTATCCTTTGCCAGATAAGTGATGCGACCCCCAGCGCGATTGCGCCCAAGTTCTCGAATGGTCTGATAGCGGGGACGGGGACTTAAAGTGTGTGAGGAGTTGCTCATGACGGCAAACAATGCAGGTAGATGGCGTCTATTCTAGGCGATCGCTTTCCTTCCCTTGTTCTCCTTCGCGCCTTCTGCGCCTAGAACGGTTCAAACCTCCACTAACGCTAACTCCTCTTCTTCAACCTCGTGCCATGTGGAATTCGCCAGTCGTTCAATTGCCCGATCGATTGTCTCCAAACCCTGCTCAAGATTTTCGATTGTGGCTAAATGTCCGCGCAACTCAGCAGCACCAGCAAAACCTTTGGCATACCAAGTCATGTGCTTCCTGGCTTGCCGAATCCCGCGATCGCCTTTATATTCCCACAAAGCTTGCAAATGTTCTTTGGCACATTCCAACCGTTGTATCGGCGTTGGCGGCGTCTTTTCTTGCCCAGTTTTCAAGAAATAGTCAATTTCTCCCACTAAAAAGGGATAACCCAGAGTTCCCCGCGAACACATCACCCCATCCGCGCCGGTTTGTTCCAAACACTTCACCGCCGCCTCCACGGAAAACATATCGCCATTGGCAATCACTGGAATTGACAGAATTTCCTTGACTTTACCAATCCACTCCCACTTGGCAGGGCCGGTGTAACCTTGGGAACGAGTGCGACCGTGGACTGTAATCATTTGCGCCCCCGCATCTTCCATGCGCTTGGCAAAGTCCAGAATATTGATTTCCTTATCTGTCCAACCGATGCGGGTTTTCACCGTTACCGGCACATTCACCGCCTTCACGACCGCTCGGACAATTGCCTCAGCGACTTCTGGTTGCCGCAATAACGAAGAACCACCGCCGTTTTTCGTAATTTTGTTGACCGGGCAACCCATGTTGATATCAACCGTATCAGCGCCCTCTTCCACAGCCATTACAGCCGCTTCTGCCAAGAAATCGGGGCGACAGTCAAACAACTGAATGCTAATCGGTCTTTCGTTCGGATCTACCTCCATAATCTTGGGGAGTTCCTTCACGTAATGGAGTCCCGTCGCGTTCACCATCTCGGTGTACATCATCGAGTCAGGTGCATGGCGACGCACCAAGCGACGAAACACCATATCGGTAACGCCAGAGAGGGGCGATTGTAAAACCCGGCTTTTGACTTCAAAAGAGCCAATTTTCAGCGGTGTCGAGAGTCGGGATTGCAGGGTGGGAGAAAGAGTAACCATAGGTTCTATCGCGGTCAACCGGGCTTTTTCATTTTACGAGCGATCGCTGTTGAACCATTTGAGCTTCATGGCGATCGCCCCTATCTTTATTGTGAATCGCGATCGCTTACGATAACGACACCTGAGCGCGACTGGCATTTGAAGTTGCTTCCTCATCCCATCGGTTGCCGAGTGCTGCTAAGCGATCGCGGTACTCGATGCGGTTGACCCATTCTTCGGGCCATGCTGCCATTCCTAAATAGGCTCCGGCGAAAGCACCCGTGAGGCAGGCGATAGAATCTGAATCTCCTACAGTGAGCGCCGCACGACGAAGCGCCGCCACTGGCTCTTCCGGAAACATTAGAAAGCACAGCAGACCTGTGGCAAAGGCTTCTTCTGCCACCCATCCTTCCCCCGTTGCTAAACAGGGGTCTGCATCCCGGTTCGGTTTTGCCAAGGCGGCATCCAGACGGTCAAGGATGGACAAACATTCATCCCACCCACGACTGATAAATTCCTCTGGTGTATTGATAGAGGGACGTTGCCAGAGCAACCCCAGCCAGTCGGCGTGGTAGATCGAGCGTTGCTGCTCAGCATAGGCGCGAAGTCGCGAAGGCAGCCCTTTGGGATCGCCACCGGCAACCAAGTCTGCGATCGCTCTTGCCGTTAAATCCGAGGCGGCAAGAGCGGTGGGATGCCCGTGGGTCAAAGCTGCCTGGAACTGAGCGATCGCGGCGCGGGTCGTTGCGTTCAAATTGTTGACCAGACCCACAGGTGCCACCCGCATATTGGCTCCACAACCCTTTGAGTTTGCTACCGTTGCCTGCTGCCACGGCAGGTCAGTCGCCAAGTTAGCGCAGGCATTCAGACAAGTATTGCCCGGTGCCCGGTTATTGTCAGGACTGTCCCACCAGTCGATGAAGGCGCGGCGCAGAGGCGGCTTTAAGTTGTCAGCGATAAAAGGCGGTGTTACTTCCAGGAGTGCCTCTCCAACCGCTAAAGTCATCTGCGTGTCATCTGTAACCCGAGCTGGGTTGCCCATTGGTTGCTGCGGCCCTTGGGGTGGGAAGCGGCGCAGGATCTCGTCAACATTGAGAAACTCAGTTACAGCACCGAGCGCGTCACCAAAAGCTAAACCAAACAGGCATCCAGAAGCACGGCGCATAGCTAGTACAACTCTTCTTTTTTAGAAATTCCGAACGATGGCTCGAAAATCGCATCCTTTGTAATACATATAATACAAGCTTTGAGAACGAACTAATCGTGAATGATTTAGGTGGTGTTGATAGAGAGTCCAATGAGCTAATCGCGATCGCGTTGAATTCCTCTAGACGGCAAATACACCTATTTAATTACGGCTTGCCCCCATACCTAAAGCCCCTGATTTCCTTACAGTAGACACAGTGAAAGCAATCAGCAGATGTTAAGTGATTGAG